>NZ_LDTE01000068.1 GCF_001476905.1 Sphingomonas sanguinis
TGCTGCGCGTGTCCGAGCTGCTCCCTGAGATTTCACCCTCGGCGCCCAGCACCACCGGGCCCGCCGCCGCCCAGACCGCGCAGCCCTTTACCGGCCTGCGAATCGAGGGCCTGATCGGTTATGACAGCCTCAACGATCGCCAGGGACAGGACAAGAGTAAGAGCGACGGCGTGCTCTATGGCGCGGCGATCGGTTACGACATTCCGGCGGGCCCGGTGGTGCTGGGCGCCGAGGGTGAAATCTCAGGGAGCAGCTCGGACACGCGCAGCAACGGCATCCGTGTGCCCGGTGACGAGTTCCGCCTGGGCGCGGGCCGCGACCTCTATGCCGGTGCGCGGGTCGGCTATATCATCTCGCCGGTCGCGATGGGCTATCTGAAGGCCGGTTACACCAACGCCAAGTTCGATGCTCGCTACACCACGGCGGGCGTCACCACCGTCAATTCGCAGGAAGTCGGCGGCTATCGCCTGGGCGCGGGCCTCGAATATGCGATCAGCCCCAACACCTTCGTGAAGGGCGAGTATCGCTATTCGCGCTATGACGAAATGGACGGTGTCGGCATCAATCCGACCCGGCACCAGCTGATGGCGGGCCTGGGTCTGCGCTTCTGATCGCAGATTCTTTTCCACATTAACGGTGGTTTTACTACCAATGTTCGAGGGGTCGGAGCCTTGCTCCGGCCCCTTCTTAGCGGGTAGGAACCAAGGCCATTTATCATTCGGACTCGGGGACCATGCGGTCGTTCCGGCGGGGGATCAGGAAATGAAGGCGACGATCGAACGCGCAACGCTGCTCAAGGGGTTGAGCCATGTCCAGTCGGTGGTGGAGCGGCGGAACACGATTCCGATCCTCTCCAACGTGCTGCTGGAGGCGACGGCCGAGGGCCAGTTGCGCATGATGGCGACCGACCTGGACCTGCAGATCAATGACAGCGTCGCGGCGGCGGTGGATCAGCCCGGCTCGACCACCGTGTCGGCGCACACGCTATTCGACATCGCGCGCAAGCTGCCCGAAGGTGCGCAGGTGCAGCTGACGGCGGCGGAAGGTCGCATGACCATCGTGGCGGGCCGCGCGCGCTTTTCGCTCGGCACGCTGCCGCGCGACGACTTCCCGGTGATCGCCGAGGGCGAGCTGCCGACCCAGTTCGAGCTTTCGGTGGAACTGCTCAAGCAGATCATCGACAAGACGCGCTTCGCCATCTCGACCGAAGAGACGCGTTATTATCTCAACGGTATCTTCCTGCACGTCGCCGAGGATAATGGCCAGCCGGTGCTGAAGGCCGCCGCCACCGACGGCCACCGTCTGGCGCGCGTCACCATCGAGCGTCCGAGCGGTGCCGAGGACATGCCCGACGTGATCGTGCCGCGGAAATGCGTGGCCGAGCTGCGCAAGCTGCTCGACGAGGTGGACGGTTCGGTCGGCGTGTCGCTGTCGGGCACCAAGATCCGCTTCGACCTGGGCCAGGCGATCCTGACCTCCAAGCTGATCGACGGCACCTTCCCCGATTACAGCCGCGTCATCCCGACCGCGAACGACAAGATCCTGAAGCTGGACCCCAAGGCGTTCATGCAGGGCGTCGACCGCGTCTCGACCATCGCGACGGAAAAGACCCGCGCGGTGAAGATGGCGCTGGACCGCGACCGGATCACCCTTTCGGTGACCAGCCCCGAGAACGGCACCGCGTCGGAAGAAGTGCCGGGCGAATATACCGCGCTGGGCTTCGAGATCGGCTTCAACAGCCGTTACCTGCTCGACATCCTGGCGCAGATCGACAGCGATCTGGTGGAAGTCCACCTGGCCGACGCCGCCGCGCCGACCCTGATCCGCGAGAATGACAAGGCACCCGCGCTGTACGTGCTGATGCCGATGCGGGTGTGACGTAATCCTCCCCGGTACGGGGAGGTGGCAGCGCGCCAGCGCTGACGGAGGGGGGCTTCCTCATAGGTTGGCCGTCGTGGCACGCCCCCTCCACCACCGCTTTGCGGTGGTCCCCCTCCCCGTGCCGGGGAGGATGTTCTAAGGCGGACACAATGCTCACCCGCCTGGTCCTCACCGATTTCCGCAATCACGCCGACCTCGCGCTCTTCCCGAGTGCGGGGTTCGTCGTGCTGACCGGCGAAAACGGCGCAGGGAAGACCAACGTCCTGGAGGCGGTGTCGCTGCTCGCACCCGGTCGTGGCCTGCGCCGCGCCGCGCTGTCGGCGATGGCGCGGCAGGGGGGCAAGGGCGGCTTCGGCGTCGCGGCCACGCTGGACGGCGATGTCGAGATCGCGACCGGTGCGCTGGCGTCGGCACCGGAGCGGCGGGTGGTGCGGGTGCAGGGGGCGAGTGCGAGCGCCAATGCGCTGGCCGACTGGCTGTCCGTCTTGTGGCTGACCCCGGCGATGGATCGGCTGTTCGTCGAGCCCGCGTCGGAGCGGCGGCGGTTCCTCGACCGGCTGGTCATGGCGCTGGCCCCGGCGCATGGGATGCACGCGACCCGCTATGACGCGGCGATGCGCGAGCGCAACCGGCTGCTGGCCAGCGAGGGGCCGGTCGATCCCGACTGGCTGAGTGCGCTGGAGGCGCGGATGGTCGAGCATGGCGCGGCGATCGATGCGGCGCGGGTCGCGGGCGTCGCAGCGCTCGACCAGCGGCTGGCCGAGGCGCCCGACAGCGTGTTCGCGCGCGCCTCGCTGGCGCTGGAGGGGGAGGCGGTCGAACCCGGTGCCTTTGCCCATGCGCTGGCCATGGGGCGCAGGCGCGATGCGGCGGCGGGGCGGACTTTGGTCGGGCCGCACCGGGCCGACCTGCTCGTGACTCATGTGGCGAAGGGGCAGGCGGCGGCCTTGTGTTCGACCGGTGAGCAGAAGGCATTGCTGCTGGGAATCGTCTTGGCCCATGCCGATCTGGTGACCGAACGGCGCGAGGTGCCGCCGGTGCTGCTGCTGGACGAGGTGGCGGCGCATCTCGATCCGTCGCGCCGCGCTGCGCTGTTCGAGCGGCTGGCAGGGCGGGGGCAAGTGTGGATGACCGGGACCGAGCCTGGGTTGTTTAGCGATGTGCCGGGAGAGGCGACGCGGGTGGAGTTTTAGCGGCGGGCGTTGGTCTCGGTGATACACCACGCCCTCCCCCATTCCAGTTTCAGGTAAACGATGCCCCGCATCGTTTAAGTCATGCCCGGGGGCATGACTGACCTGAAACTCGCCTGCGAGATGGGTGCGTTACCTGGCGACGTTCGGCTCCGCTCGAAATGATTAGCTGACGCCGGACCTAGGCACGCCCCTCCCGCAAGCGGGAGGGGGTGGGGGAGGGCAACCGGGCCTCGCAGAGCCCATCAACCGCGACAGACCCGCATCGCCACCCCATCCAGCGCCCGGTCATAGCTGGCCGTCTCAGCCGCGCTCAGGAATCCCTGTTTCGCCACGAAGCGGTTCGCATCGTGATGGATGTGCGCGACCGTATTCCACAGCGTCTGCGCCTCGGCCTGCGACAGGCGACGCGCCTTTCGTGCGGTGCCGATATCCGCCTGGAGAATGTCGGCGCGCATCGCGATATGGGCCTGGCGCGGATCGCGGATCGTGCCGCCGGTCGGCGCCTTGAGCGTGCGTTGTTGCGTCAGATCACAGCTGGGATAGTCCTGCCGCCACGACTGCGCCGATAGCGGGGCGGCGGCGAGCGTCGCCAGCATGACGGGGAGGAGGAATGTCTTACCGGCCACAGCCATCTCCGATACCAGGAAGCGGGATCAGGATACGCGCAAAGGGGGCGTCCGGCTCCCGATCGGGCCATGAAATCGGCGTCACGAACGACGCGCCGCCGCCTGGTTTTTCCGCCCGGCGCAAGGGCGGGCGAAAGGGGCGGCGCCCGTGCCATTTCGCTTCCCCTGAGGGCGGGTAATTCCTATATACTCGCTATGGCAGATACCCCCCAGACGAACGAATATGGCGCCTCCTCGATCAAGGTGCTGAAGGGCCTCGACGCGGTACGCAAGCGGCCGGGCATGTATATCGGCGACACCGACGACGGCTCGGGCCTCCACCACATGGTGTTCGAGGTGTCGGACAACGCGATCGACGAGGCGCTGGCGGGGCATTGCGACCGCATCGATATCCAGCTGAACGCCGACGGCTCGGTTAGCGTGACCGATAACGGCCGCGGCATCCCGACCGGCATCCACCCCGAAGAAGGCGTGTCGGCGGCCGAGGTCATCATGACCCAGCTGCACGCGGGCGGTAAGTTTGAGAACACCTCGGACGACAATGCGTACAAGGTGTCGGGCGGTCTGCACGGCGTCGGCGTATCGGTGGTCAACGCGCTGTCCGAATTCCTGGACCTGACCATCTGGCGCGACGGTGAGGAGCACTACATGCGCTTCGCCCACGGCGATGCGGTCGCGCCGCTCAAGGTGGTCGGCAAGGCCGAGCCGGGGCAGAAGGGCACCCGCGTCACCTTCCTGCCGTCGCCAGCCACGTTCAAGATCACCGAGTTCGACTTCGCCAAGCTGGAGCATCGCTACCGCGAACTGGCGTTCCTGAACTCGGGCGTGCGCCTGTTCCTGACCGATGCACGGCACGAAGAGCCCAAGACCGTCGAGCTGTATTATGAGGGCGGGATTGCCGCCTTCGTGAAGTGGCTGGACCGCTCCAAGTCGCCGCTCTTCCCCGAGCCCATCGCCATCCATGGCCAGCGGGATGCGATCGGCATGGACGTCGCGCTGGAGTGGAACGACAGCTATTACGAGAACGTCCTGGCGTTCACCAACAACATCCCGCAACGCGACGGCGGCACGCATATCGCGGCGTTCCGCGCGGCGCTGACCCGCACGCTCAACAATTATGCCGACAAGTCGGGCCTCCTGAAGAAGGAGAAGGTCACGCTGACCGGCGACGACATGCGCGAAGGGCTGACCGCGATCGTCTCGGTCAAGCTGCCCGACCCGAAGTTCAGCAGCCAGACCAAGGACAAGCTGGTCTCCTCCGAGGTGCGCCAGCCGCTGGAATCGCTGATCGCCGACAAGCTGGCCGACTGGCTGGAGGAAAATCCTGCGAACGCGCGCGCGATCATCGCCAAGGTGATCGACGCCGCCGCCGCCCGTGAGGCCGCCAAGCGCGCCCGCGAGCTGACCCGGCGCAAGGGCGTGATGGACATCGCCTCGCTGCCCGGCAAGCTGGCCGACTGCCAGGAGCGCGATCCCGCCAAGTCCGAACTCTTCCTGGTCGAGGGTGACTCGGCCGGTGGTTCGGCCAAGCAGGGGCGCAACCGCCATTTCCAGGCGATCCTGCCATTGCGCGGCAAGATCCTGAACACCGAGCGCGCGCGGTTCGACCGCATGATCTCGTCCAAGGAAATCGGCACGCTCATCCAGGCGATGGGCACCGGCATCGGCCGCGACGATTTCAACGCGGACAAGCTGCGTTACCACAAGATCGTCATCATGACCGACGCCGACGTCGACGGCGCGCATATCCGCACGCTGCTGCTGACCTTCTTCTATCGCCAGATGCCCGAGCTGATCGAGCGCGGGCACCTCTATATCGCCCAGCCGCCGCTTTATAAGGCGACCAAGGGACGGTCGGAGGTGTACCTTAAGGACGACACCGCGCTCGACGAATATCTGGTCGAGGCGGGCGTTTCCACCATGGTGCTGGAAGGTGCGGGCGGTGCGCGGTCGGGCAACGACCTGAAGGCGCTGGTCGACCATGCGCGGCGGATGCGGACGCTGATGCGCTACGTACCGCGCCGCTATGACGCGTCGATCATCGAGGTGCTGGCGCTGGCCGGGGCGCTCGATCCCTTGCTGACCCGCGAGCAGCGCATGGCGACGGTGGTCGAGACCACGCGCCGGCTGGAGTCGGGCGATCACGAGGCGCGCTGGTCGGCGCGTCTTACGGAAGATGGCGGCGTCCATTTCGAGCGTCTGTGGCGCGGTGTCACCGATCACCACATCGTCGAGGCCAGCTTCATCGCCTCGGCCGAGGCGCGCAAGCTGCACACGCTGGCCGCCGAACAGGCGGAGAGCTTTGCCCATGCCGCCAAGCTGGTGCCGCTGCGTAACGCCGCGACCGAGCCTTCGGCGGACGTTGTGCCGACCGATGAGGACGGCAATGCCACGACGCTGGCGCGCGGCGAGACCCGCGTCGCGCGACCGAGCCAGCTGCTGGAGGCGATCCTGACCTCGGGCCGCAAGGGCCTCGCCATCCAGCGCTACAAGGGTCTGGGCGAGATGAATGCCGAGCAGTTGTGGGAAACCACGCTCGACCCGGCGGTCCGCTCGATGCTGCGCGTGACGTCGGACGATGTCGCGGCGGCGGACGAGGTGTTCAGCCGGTTGATGGGCGAAGTGGTCGAGCCGCGTCGCGAATTCATCCAGGACAATGCGCTGAACGTGGCGAATCTGGACGTGTAAGCCCGACGCCCCGCCCTCCGATCGAGCGGGGGGCGGGGATGGATCGGTGGAGGAGAGCAGGCATGAAGGCGATCGCACTGGGACTGATGCTGGTGGCGGGCGGGACCGTCGCGGTGGCGCAGCAAAAGCCTGCCACTCCGACCAAGACAGCGGCCGTCCCGGCCTTTATCGCCGCCGCGCTCGCCGATCCGGCCCGCGCCGACCAGGCGGGCGACGACGAACGCCGCCAGGCCGCCGCCGTCATCGCCTTTTCGGGCGTGAAGCCGGGCGACACGGTGATCGATTACCTGCCGGGCAAGGGCTATTGGACCCGCATCTTTTCGGGTGTCGTCGGGCCGAAGGGCCATGTCTTTGCCTATTGGCCTGCGGCGGCGCAGAAATATGCCGAGGGGACGCTCGGGGCGCTTCAGGGGCGGAACCTCGCCAACGTCACCGCGCAGGTGCAGGGCGTGAACCTGCCCGCTGCCGACAAGCCGGTCGATCTGTTCTGGACCGTCCAGAATTATCATGACGTCGCCAATAAGAATGCGGGCGAACCGGCCCTGCGCGCGTTCGACCAAGCGGTGTTCAAGGCGCTGAAGCCCGGCGGCATCTATGTCATCATCGATCATGCCGACACGGTAGGCAAGGGGCTGGCCAACACCAACACGACGCATCGGATCGATCCCGATTACGTCAAGCGCCAGGTCCAGTCGGTCGGCTTCCGCTTCGTCGGCGAGAGCAAGGTGCTGCGTAACCCCGAGGACGATCATTCGAAGAATGTGTTCGATCCCGCCATTCGCGGGCGGACGGATCAGTTCGTCTACAAGTTCCGCAAGCCTTGATTCCAAAGCCCCTCTCCCGGCAGGGAGAGGGGTTGGGCCACAAGTGCTGGTCTCGGTGAGACTCCCTACCCTCCCCCAGCCCCTCCCGCTTGCGGGAGGGGAGCGGCCAGAGGTGAACGTAGGGCGTGGCCTTCGAGTTAAACCGGCACCCGCAACATCGCCCGGACGCCGCGATGCGCCGGGTCATATTCCACCGCCGTCTGAAGGCTTTGCGCCATCGCGCGGATCAGCTTTGCGCCCAGGCCGGTGCCTTGCGGCTTCTGGTCCGCCGTCATGCCGCACCCGTCATCCTCGACCACCAGCAGACAGGCGTCATCGGTCCGGGTCAGCACGATCCGTACCTCGCCCTTGCCGTCGGGATAGGCATATTTGCAGGCATTGGTGACCAGTTCGGTGACGATCACCCCGATCGACACCGCGCGGTCGGTCTTCACCCGGATCGGTTCGGCGGTCAGGGTCAGGGTGCGCGGCATGATCTCGCTGGACCAGCTTTCCCCCAGCTCCTCGATCAGCGCGCCCAGATAGTCGCGCAGGTCGACCTGCTCGACGTCGTTGGCGGTGTAGAGGCGCCGGTGCACCTGGGCGATGGCGCGGATGCGGCGCTGCGTATCCTCCAGCGCGTCGCGGGCGCGCTCGTCGGTCAGCACGCCTTTCTGCAACCCGATCATCGCCGATACGAGCTGCAGCGAGTTGGCAACGCGGTGGTTCACCTCGCTCAGCATCGCCTCCAGCCGGGCGTTGGAGGCGCGCAGTTCCGCCTCGGCCGCCGCCTTGGCGCGGGTCAGGCGGGTGCGGTCGAGCACCTGGGTGAAGCTGGCGGAGAGCAGGTCGAAGAAATCCTCGCCGACCGTCTTGACCACATAATCGGCCGCGCCCGCCTTCAGCGCGGCGACGGCGACACGGCCCTCGTCCGATCCGGTGACGTAGACGACGGGCGGCGGATCGGGCAGTGCAGTGATCGCGGCCAGCGTCTCCAGCCCGTCCATGCCGGGCATATAATGGTCGACCGCGACCAGATCGAAGCCACCTTGCGCCGCCATGGCGACCCCTTCAGCCCCCGACGCCGCGCTCGACACCGCATAGCCATGCCGCCCCAGCGCGCGCGACACCAGCCGCCGCAGCGCGTCGTCATCGTCGATATAGAGGATGCGGGGGGCCGCGCCGGTCGTCATGACGGGGCGGTCAGCCCTCCACCTCGGGCACCTGGATCACCGACAGGAACAGGCCCAGCTGGCGGATCGCCTGGGCGAAATTCTCATAGTTCACCGGCTTGGTGATATAGACGTTGCAGCCCAGATCGTAGCAGCGCTGGATCTCAACCTTGTCGTCGGTGGTGGTCAGCACGACGACCGGCGCGCGGCGTAGCGGGCTGTTCTCGTCCTTGATCCGCGCCAGGATGTCGGTGCCGCTCATGTCGGGCAGGTTCAGGTCGAGCAGGACCATCGCCGGACCGCTCTTGGCCGGACCATCGGGCGCGTGGAACAGATATTCCAGCGCGGTCGTCCCGTCGGTGAAGTGGCGGATATCGTTCAGGATACCGGCGCGCCGGATATTCTTTTCGATCAGGCGGGCATGGCCCTCATCATCCTCGATCATGACGATGCCTACGGAGCGATGGTCGTTCATTCAGGCACTTTCCTGGGGGGGAGGGGCGATGGACAGGGTGGAGGGTATCGACACGAAGAAAGTCGCGCCTTCACCCAGTTGGGATTCGACGGAAATCGTACCGCCCAGGCGATAGGCGAGGGCACGGACATGCGCCAGGCCGATCCCTTCGCCGGGCTGGTCCTGCTGGCCCGAACGCCGGAAGAGGTCGAAGATGCGCTGATGGTCGCGCGGGTCGATGCCGCGGCCATTGTCGCGCACCGCCACGATCACCCGGCCAGGCGTCTCCTGCGCGGAGACATGCACCTCGGCGGGGCGCGACGGGTGGCGGTATTTGGTCGCATTCTCGATCAGGTTGGACAGGATCTGTTCGAGCGCGATGCGGTCGCTGACGACGACCGGCATAGGCCGTTCGATCGTCACGGTGACGCCGCGATCGTCGATGACGTGGCGGATCGCATCGGTGATCTGCTCGACCAGCTGATCGAGCGCGATCATCTCGGGCGCGAGCACACGGCGCCCTTCGCGGCTGAGCTTCAGGATGGCGTTGATCAGCCGGTCCATCTTGGCGGTCGAGGTGCGGATGAAGCCGATCGCCTCGGGCAGGTCCTCCCGCGCCGCCAGCCGCGCTTCCTCGGTCACGATCTGCGGCGCTTCGGCCTCGGCGCGGTCGATCAACTCCGCCAGTGGCTGGGTCGCGGCCGACAGCTCGGCGGTGAAGCCCATGACGTTGACCAGCGGCGAGCGCAGATCGTGGCTGACGATATAGGCGAAGCGCTGAATCTCCTCGTTCGCCAAGGCGAGGTCGGCGGTCCGCTCCTTGACCTGATCCTCCAGCGTGGCGTTGAGCACGGCGAGCGCGCTGCGCGAACGGTGGAGATCGCGGGTGTAGCGGCGGATGGTCAGGAAGGTGACGACCGCGACCGCCAGGAACAGCAAGGCGGCGATCGCCATGACGGTGGAGAAGGTCTGGCGGCTGGCAAGCTGCTCGGCGTCGCGCAGGGCGAGCAGGCGGCGTTCCTCGCGCGCCATCGCGTCGAACACGCGGCGCAGCTTCTGCATCCGCTGCAAACCGCTATCGGCGCGAAACTGGCGCAGGGCGTCGGCGCCCCGGCCCTGCTGGACCAGCGCATTGGTCTGCCGCTGCGCGGCATCGAGTTCGGCCAGGCGCTGCGTGACCATCGCCATCGACGCATTCTGGCGCGGATTGTCGGCGGTCAGACGGCGGAGTTCGGCGACTTGCGGGGCAAGCTCGGCATGGGCGCGCTCGAAACTGTTCAGAAAGGCCGGGGTGCCCGCCAGCATGTAGCCGCGCCGGGCGGTCTCCTGCTGCTCGGCCAGACGGCGGACCTCGATCAGGGTGCTTTCGACGCGGTAGGTGTGGACGACCCAGTCGCTGTGCCGGTTCGTCTGGCGCACGACATAGCCCGCCGCACCCGCCGCGACGAGCAGCGCCAGAAAGCCGATCGCCATGGCGGCGACCAGGATACGGCCAATCGGATTTTCGGCCGATGCGAGCGTGGGCGACCCCTGCATTCCACTTGCCTTATCGAAGGACAGGCGAGGACGCCAGAGCCGTTACGTCGGCATGACGATCACAATTACAGCAGCAATTCCTGAGGGCTGGGTCGTCCGACATGGCCGCCGCCACGCCGCCGGGCCATCTCGGTCTCGGCGGTGAAGCGGACATCGGGGTCGCGGTCGGACAGGAAGCCGATCAGCGAATCCTCGTCGATCTCGCGCCAGTCCTTGCCGCGATCGGGGCCGTAGCGGACACGCGGCAACAGGCCGGGGCTGCGCGACCATTCCAGCAGCTGCGCCAGGCTCGCCTCGTTCAACTGGTCGCGCAGGTGATGCGCGGTGACATAGGCGTCCGGGAAGGCGCGGTGGATGGGCAGGCCGCGCTCATGCACCAACCCCTGCGGCTTGCGCCAATAGCGCAGCACTTGGTTGGAGAAGCTGGGGCTGTCGGGCCACAGGCGCAGCGCGCATTTCCAGGTGCAGATCCAGTCGGCCGACTGGGTCATGGCCGGGGTGCAATATTGCTGCTCGAAATCCGCACGATGCGCCGCCAGCGCCAGGCGGCGCGGCCAGGGATCGAGCACGCGGCGCGCGACGTCATGCCACCAGGGCGCGTCGGCGACCTGCTCGTCCAGGATATGGTGGATGGCCTGGGTGATCGGTGGGATGGGACGGCCCGGATTGACCAGGATACTGCCGCCTTCGCCCTCCAGCTCCCAGCGGCCATCCTTGCCCAGCGCCACGTCCTGCCAGCCGATCTCGCACACCCCGTGGGTCGGCGGGGCCTGTCCGGTGGTCTCCAGGTCGATGACGCGGATAATCTGGGGCTGGGGACGCTGCATCGCCCCTATGTGGGCGTTTGGGCCCCGAAAAGCGAGGGCCTATCCGATCAGCGCGCGGTCGCGCAGGCCACGCCAGACATGTAGCGCCTGTACGGTTTCCGCCACGTCGTGCACGCGGATGAGCTGGACGCCCGCCTCCGCCCCCTTGACCGCCAGTGCCAGCGATCCGCCCAGCCGCGCATCGACCGGGGCCTCGTTCGACAGTGCGCCGATCATCCGCTTGCGGCTGGCCCCCAGCATGATCGGGCAGCCCAGGCCGTGGAAGATGGCCAAGCCGTTGATCAGCGCCAGATTGTCGGCCAGCGACTTGCCGAAGCCGATGCCGGGATCGACCATGATCCGCGACCGGGGAACTCCCGCTGCCTCGACCGCCGCGATGCGTGCCTCCAGCCAGTCGAACACCTCAGTCAGCACATCGCCGTAACCGACCCGGCCATGCCCGCCCTTGTCGGGATCGGGGGAGTGCATCAGGATGACCGGGCAGCCTGCCTTCGCCACCACCTCCAGCGCGCGGTCGTCCCACAGCAGCGCGGCGACATCGTTGATCATCCCTGCGCCCGCCGCCAGCGCGGCCTCCATCACGGCGGCTTTGCGCGTGTCGATTGAGACCAGTGCACCGCCCCTGGCCAGTCGCTCGACAACGGGGGCGGTGCGGGCGATCTCGTCGCCTTCCCAGACGGTCGCGGCACCGGGGCGGGTGGACTCGCCGCCCAGATCGATGACGGCCGCGCCCATTGCCGCCATCGCCATGCCGCTGTCGGCGGCGGCCACCGGGTCGCCGATATGTTGGCCGCCATCGGAGAAGCTGTCGGGGGTGACGTTCAGGATCGCCGCGACCTGTGGCTGGTCGAAGCGCAGTGTGCGCTGGCCCATGACCCAGGGCGTGCGGGGGGTGGTGAAGGCGGCGTGTAGCGCCTCGGCAAGGGGGAAGCCGCCCAGTTCCTCCGCGAACCGGGCGACGGGGACGATGCGGCGGCTTGTGTCTTCGCGCACCTCATAGGCCGCGAACCACTGCATCCCGCCCGCCAGTCGCAAGGCGCTGCCGTCTTCCAGCCCGACGGGCGTGTCGACGAATTGGACGGGGCGCAGGTGCATGGTCGTGTTCCTAAAATCCTCCCCGGCACGGGGAGGGGGACCGCCGCGAAGCGGTGGTGGAGGGGGCGTGCCGCTAAGCAAGTCCCTTGTGGAAGCCCCCCTCCGTCAGGCCTGCGGCCTGCCACCTCCCCGTGCCGGGGAGGATAGTTTTCAAGGCTGCGTGGCGAGCAGCCAGGTCTGGCGCATCGCGTCGATCGGTTTCAGCGCGCCTTCCAGCTCATAATGCCAGAAGGTCCAGCCATTGCAGGTCGGCCGGTTCTGCAGCAGCGAACCTAGCCGGTGGATCGACCCCGCCTGCCCGCATTCGGACAGCAGCGAGCCGTCCGCCCGCACCGTCGCACGCCATTTGCGCTTGGCGTCCATCAATGGCATGCCGGGCATCAAATAGCCATTCTCGACCAGCGTCCCGAACGCGACCTTGGGCTGCGCCTTGGGGCTCTGCATCGTCGCGAGTGCGCTTTCGTCGAGGGGCAGGGCGGCCTCGATCCGCTCGATCGCGGCGGCACAATAGGTCGGCTCGCGCTCGATCCCGATCCACTGACGGCCGAGGCGCTTGGCGACCGCGCCGGTCGTGCCGGTGCCGAAGAACGGGTCGGCGATCACGTCGCCCGGCCGCGTGCAGGCCAGCAGGATGCGGTACAGCAACGCCTCTGGCTTCTGGGTCGGATGGACCTTGTGCCCGTCCTTCTTGAGCCGTTCCTGACCGCCGCAGATCGGGAATTCCCAGTCCGATCGCATCTGGATCTCGTCGTTCAGCGTCTTCATCGAACGATAGTTGAAGGTGTATTTCGCCTTCTCGCCCTTCGACGCCCAGATCAGCGTTTCATGCGCGTTGGTGAAGCGGGTGCCCTTGAAATTGGGCATGGGGTTGGACTTGCGCCAGATGATGTCGTTCAAGATCCAGAAGCCCAGATCCTGCACCGCGGTCCCGACGCGGAAGATGTTGTGATAGCTGCCGATGACCCAGAGCGAGCCATTGTCCTTCAGGACGCGGTAACATTCGGCGAGCCACGCACGGGTGAAGGCGTCGTAGGCGGCGAAGGTGTCGAACTTGTCCCAGGCGTCGGTGACGGCATCGACATGGCTGCCATCGGGGCGGAACAGCTCGCCGCCGAGCTGGAGGTTATAGGGCGGGTCGGCGAAGACCATGTCGACTGACTTGTCGGGCAGCGAGCGGAGTGCCGCGATACAGTCGCCCATCAGGATCTGGTTCAGCGGCAGGTCGCTCTCGCGGTGCGCCGATACCGGCCGTGTCATCGTTTGGATGACCCCCATCGTAACCCGTCCCTTCTACCCTCGAACCCCCGCATCCACCCGGAATGAGTCGGTCGTCAAGAGGCGATTCGCCGTCGCGACTCGCGCGAATCCGCCAGATTCGGCCCAGTGTTGCAGGCGTGTGGCAGATATTGGGGCTGTGGATAACTTCGCCCCCCAGGGAGTGGGGGTGTGGCGGCGGTGACTCGCCTCGACCCTAAATTCGCACAACGCGGCCCGAGTCGCGGATCAGAGGTCGAGATAGCATTGCGCCACGGGGGCAAAGCTGCGCCGGTGGAGCGGCGTGGGCCCATGTTCGCGCAGCGCGGCCAGGTGCACGGCCGAGCCATAGCCCTTGTTCGAATGCCAGCCATAGGCCGGATAGGTTTCGGCCGCCGCGATCATCATGTCGTCGCGGACATGCTTGGCCACGATCGAGGCCGCGCCGATCGCCAGCGACTTGGCATCGCCGCCGACGATCGCGGTGGCGCGATAATCCCATTGGGGCAGCTTGTTCCCGTCGACCAGCACATGGGCGGGATGCTGGCCCAGGGTCTCGACCACCGCGTCGACTGCCAGCGTCATGGCCTTCATCGTCGCCCAATAGATATTGAGCCGGTCGATTTCCTCAGGCTCGACCACGCCGATGCCGACCACGGCACAGGCGCGGATCTCGGCGCAGAGCCGCGCGCGGGTCTTTTCGGTCAGCTTCTTGGAATCGTTGATGCCCACGGGGATGCCCTGGGCGGGGAGGATGACGGCGGCCGCCACTACCGGCCCGGCCAGCGGCCCGCGCCCCGCCTCGTCCACGCCGCATAAGGGTGCGGGAAAGCTGTGATCGACCATGGGGCGGGCTCTATCGTGGGGTGGCGGGGAAGGGAAGATCATCCTCCCCGGTACGG
>NZ_LDTE01000069.1 GCF_001476905.1 Sphingomonas sanguinis
GTGGGGGAGTGGGCCGGTGCGGTTGCGAGAGGCCCGCTCGCCTTGACCGCACAAGGGCCATCCGCCAAAGCCTGCGCCATTATGCAGACCCGAAACGGCCCCCCGGAAGGACCACTTTCCTTCCAGCGCATGATCCTCACCCTCCATGACTATTGGAGCGAGCGGGGATGCGTGATCCTGCAACCCTATGACATGGAGATGGGGGCGGGCACCTTTCACCCCGCGACCACGCTGCGCGCGCTGGGGCCGGACAGCTGGAACGCCGCCTTCGTCCAGCCGTGCCGTCGCCCGACCGACGGCCGTTATGGCGAGAACCCCAACCGGCTCCAGCATTATTACCAGTATCAGGTGATCCTGAAGCCCTCGCCCGCCGACCTGCAGGATCTGTATCTGGGCAGCCTGGCCGCGATCGGCGTGGACATGACCAAGCACGACATCCGCTTTGTCGAAGACGACTGGGAAAGCCCGACTTTGGGTGCCTGGGGCCTGGGCTGGGAAGTCTGGTGCGATGGGATGGAGGTGACCCAGTTCACCTATTTCCAGCAGATGGGCGGATACGACATGAAGCCGGTCGCGGGCGAGCTGACCTACGGCCTCGAACGCCTGGCCATGTATATCCAGGACGTCGACAATGTGTACGACCTGCGTTTCAACGACGCGGGCGTATCCTATGGCGACGTGTTTCTCGAGAACGAGAAGCAGATGTCGACCTGGAACTTCGAGGTCGCCGATACCGATACGCTGTTCGACGCTTTCCGCAAGGCTGCCGCCGAGTGCGAGCGCTGTCTGGAGGCCAAGCTGCCCATCCCCGCCTATGAACAGGCGATCAAGGCCAGCCACACCTTCAACCTGCTGCAGGCGCGCGGCGTGATCTCGGTGGCGGAGCGCCAGGCCTATATGGGCCGCGTCCGCGATCTGGCGAAGGGCGCATGCGGCGCCTGGATGGACAAGAACGGCTGGGCCGCGTGATGACCGATTTTCTGCTCGAACTCCGCTCCGAAGAAATCCCTGCCCGGATGCAGGCTGGTGCGCGCGAGAACCTCGCCAAGCTCTTCGCCGCCGAACTGGCGAAGGCCGGGCTGTCGGCGGGTGAGATCGTCACCTATGCGGGGCCGCGTCGTCTGGCACTGATCGCGCGCGGTCTTCCGGCCGCGACCGAGGCGGTGTCCGAGGAAGTGAAGGGGCCCCGCGCCTCCGCGCCGCCGCAGGCGCTGGAGGGCTTCCTGCGCAAGACCGGGCTGACCCGCGAGCAGCTGACCGAGCGGGACGGCGTGCTCTTCGCGATCACCGAAAAGCCCGGCCGCGCGACGGCGCAAGTGCTGGCCGAGGCGATCCCCGCCATCGTCCGCGCCTTCCCCTGGCCCAAGTCGATGCGCTGGGGTGCCGAGTCCGCCTCGACCGAGTCGATGCGCTGGGTCCGCCCGCTGCACGCCATCGTCGCGCTGTTCGGCGGCGAGGTCGTGCCGTTCGAGATCGCCGGGATCACCAGCGGCAACACGACGCGGGGCCACCGCTTCCATGCGCCCGCCGAGATCGTGCTGACTGGTGCCGACACCTATGTCGAGCAGCTGCGGGCTGCGAAAGTGCTGGTCGATCAGGACGAGCGCGCTGCGATCATCCGTGAGCGTGCCTCCGCGCTGGCCGCCGAGGCCGGGCTGGAACTGGTCGCGGACGAAGGGCTGGTCGCCGAGAATGCCGGGCTGACCGAATGGCCGGTGCCGCTGCTCGGCCGCTTCGACGAGGCCTATCTCGACGTGCCGCCCGAAGTCATCCAGCTGACCGCGCGGGTGAACCAGAAATACTTCGTTTGCCGCTCGGCCGATGGCAAGCTGGCGAACGCGTTCGTCTGCACCGCCAATATCGAGGCGAGCGACGGCGGCGCGAAGATTGTCGAGGGCAATGGCAAGGTGCTCGCCGCCCGCCTGTCCGACGCGCGCTTCTTCTACGAGACGGACCTGAAGACGAAGCTCGACGAGCTGCGGCCCAAGCTGGAAAAGATCGTCTTCCACGAAAAGCTCGGCACCGTCGCCGACAAGGTCGAGCGGGTGGCCAAGCTCGCCCGCTGGCTGGTGGAAGAAGGGATCGTCACCGAGTCCCCCTCCCGCAGGCGGGAGGGGCTAGGGGAGGGCAGTGCCTCAGGCGACGCCGCCAGCGGAACCGTCCCCCCCCCATCCCCCCCCGCAAGCGGAGGGGGCGAGCTTGCCGATCTGGCAGAGCGCGCCGCGTACCTTGCGAAAGCCGATCTCGTCACCGGCATGGTCGGCGAGTTCCCCGAATTGCAGGGCCTGATGGGCGGTTATTATGCCGCCGCGCAGGGCGAAGACCCGCGCGTGGCCGAGGCGGTTCGCGATCACTACAAGCCGGTCGGGCAGGGGGATGATGTTCCTACTGCTCCGGTTACGGTGGCGGTCAGCCTGGCAGATAAGCTCGATACGCTCGTATCGTTCTTTGGGATCGATGAGCGGCCAACCGGGTCTAAGGACCCCTTTGCTTTGCGTCGGGCTGCCCTCGGTGTGATAGGGCTGATACTCGATAATTCGCTGCGCTGTTCTGACCACGACTTATTTTATCAAGCCGTAAGTCATTCCAATGTCGATGTCGGTATGGTCGTCGCTGGTGGATATTTCCACGATTTCATCATTGAGCGCCTGAAGGTTCAGCAGCGCAGTAATGGTGTTCGGCACGATGTGATTGATGCGGTGGTTCTCCCTGGTAGCGAAAGCGAGTTTGGAGGAGAGCGTGATCTCGTCCGCCTGCTCGCCCGCGTCCGCGCGCTGCAAGCCTTCGTCACCACCGACGACGGCACCAACCTGCTCGCCGGGTATAAGCGCGCCGCGAACATCCTGAAGAAGGAGGGCGTCGAGGGCGACCAGGCCTGGACCGCGCCGACCTACACGCTCGAACCCGCCGAGGCCGATCTGATCGCCGCGCTCGACGCGTCCGAGCCCAAGGCTGCGCAAGCGGTGAAGGCCGAGGATTTCGAGGCCGCCATGGCCGCGCTCGCCTCGCTTCGCGCGCCGATCGACCGGTTCTTCGACGACGTGACCGTCAACGATGCCGATCCGGCCAAGCGGACCGCGCGCCTCGCGCTGCTCGCGCGGGTCCGGGCCGCCGTCCATACGGTCGCGGATTTCTCGCGGATCGAGGGATGACGTAACTGGCGGATCGGACGGGCGGAATGTCGCATTCATGCTCTTCCCCTCCGCCAATAACGCCTTAATAAAGCCGACGCCTGTGTCCCCAGGGCGTCGGACGATACGACCAGTAAAGGATCGAACCGATGACCTATGTGTACCGTTTCGGCGGCGGCGTTTCGGACGGCGGCAAGGGGGACAGGAACCTGCTCGGCGGCAAGGGCGCGAACCTGGCCGAGATGGCCTCGATCGGCCTGCCGGTGCCGCCGGGCTTCACCATCTCGACCGCGATGTGCACCCGCTATTATGAGGATGGCGAGCAGTTCCCGCAGGAACTGCGCGACGAGGTGGCCGACGGTATCGCCCATATCGAGGCGGTGACCGAAAAGCGCTTCGGCGACGCGCAAAATCCGCTGCTGGTCTCGGTCCGCTCGGGCGCTCGGGTGTCGATGCCGGGCATGATGGACACGGTGCTGAATCTGGGCCTCAATGATGCGACCGTCGAGGGGCTGGCGAAGAAGGCGGGCGACGAGCGTTTCGCCTGGGACAGCTATCGCCGCTTCATCCAGATGTATGCCGATGTCGTCCTCGAGCTGGATCACGGTGCCTTTGAGGAAGCGCTGGAGATCGCCAAGGAAGACAATGGCTTCACCCTCGACACCGAGATGTCGGCCGACGACTGGAAGGCGCTGGTCACGACCTACAAGGGCCTGGTCGAGGAGCAGTGGGGCAAGCCCTTCCCGCAGGACGTGCACGACCAGCTGTGGGGCGCTGTCGGCGCGGTGTTCGGGTCGTGGCAGTCGGAGCGCGCCAAGGTCTATCGCCGCCTGAACGACATTCCCGCCGACTGGGGCACCGCCGTCAACGTGCAGGCGATGGTCTTCGGCAATATGGGCGACACCTCGGCGACGGGCGTGGCCTTCACGCGCGATCCGTCCAAGGGCGACCGCGCCTATTATGGTGAGTTCCTGATCAACGCGCAGGGCGAGGACGTGGTGGCGGGCATCCGCACGCCGCAATATCTGACCAAGGCCGCGCGCGAGGAAGCGAACGCCAAGCCCGCCTCGATGGAAGAGGCGATGCCCGAGGTCTATGCCGAGCTCGCCGCCGTCTTCGACCAGCTCGAGACGCATTACCGCGACATGCAGGACATCGAGTTCACGGTCGAACAGGCCAAGCTCTGGATGCTCCAGACGCGCTCGGGCAAGCGCACCGCCAAGGCGGCGCTCAAGATCGCGGTCGACATGGCGAATGAGGGCCTGATCACCCGCGAGGAGGCGATCGCGCGGGTCGATCCGGCGGCGCTCGACCAGCTGCTCCACCCAACGCTCGATCCCGATGCCAAGCGCGATGTGCTGACCAAGGGGCTTCCCGCCTCGCCGGGCGCGGCGTCGGGCAAGGTGGTGTTCGACGCCGATGCCGCCGAGCGTGCGGCGGCGGCGGGCGAGGCGGTGATCCTCGTCCGGGTCGAAACCTCGCCGGAGGATATTCACGGCATGCACGCGGCCAAGGGCATCCTGACCGCGCGCGGCGGTATGACCAGCCATGCGGCGGTCGTGGCGCGCGGCATGGGGCGTCCTTGCGTCTCGGGTGCGGGCTCGCTGTCGATCGACAACAAGGCCAAGCTGCTGCGCGTGGGCAGCCGTGAGGTGCGTGAGGGCGACATCCTGACGCTCGACGGTTCGACCGGCGAGGTGATGGTCGGCGCGGTCGCGACCGTGCAGCCTGAATTGGCGGGTGACTTCGGCACGCTGATGGAATGGGCCGACGCGGTTCGCCGCCTGAAAGTCCGTGCCAACGCCGAAACCCCGCTCGACTGCCGCACCGCGCGTGAGTTCGGCGCGGAGGGCGTCGGGCTGTGCCGCACCGAGCATATGTTCTTCGACGCCGCGCGGATCACGGCGGTGCGCCAGATGATCCTGGCGACGGACGAAGCGGGCCGCCGTGCCGCGCTCGCCAAGCTGCTGCCCGAACAGCGCGCCGACTTCACCGCGATCTTCGAGGTGATGGCGGGCCTGCCGGTGACGGTGCGCCTGCTCGATCCGCCGCTGCACGAATTCCTGCCGCAGCAGGAGGCCGAGTTCGCCGAGGTCGCGACGGCGGCGGGCGTGGACGTGGATACGCTCAAGCGCCGGGCCAACGAACTCCACGAGTTCAACCCGATGCTCGGCCATCGCGGTTGCCGTTTGGGCGTGACCTATCCAGAGATCTACGAGATCCAGGCGCGCGCCATCTTCGAGGCGGCGCTGGACGTGGCGGAAAAGTCGGGTGAGGCCCCGATCCCCGAGGTCATGATCCCGCTGGTCGCCACGCGCCGCGAGCTGGAGCTGATGAAGGCGGTGGTCGACAAGGCGGCTCAGGCGGTCTTCGCCGAACGCGGCAAGACGGTCGAGTATCTCGTCGGCACCATGATCGAGCTGCCGCGCGCCGCGCTGAAGGCTGGCGAGATCGCCGAAGTCGGCGAGTTCTTCTCGTTCGGCACCAACGACCTGACCCAGACGACGTTGGGCGTCAGCCGCGACGATGCGGCGCGCTTCCTGAGCGCCTATGTCGAGAAGGGCATCTACGCGAAGGACCCGTTCGTCAGCCTGGATGTCGAGGGCGTCGGTGAATTGGTCAGCCTGGCCGCCGAGCGTGGTCGCGCGACGCGGCCGGGGATCAAGCTCGGCATCTGCGGCGAGCATGGCGGCGATCCGGCATCGATCGCGTTCTGCGAGTCGGTCGGGTTGGATTATGTCTCGGCCAGTCCGTACCGTGTGCCGATTGCGCGACTGGCGGCGGCGCAGGCGGCTTTGAAGGCGCGGTGATTTGGGTTGGGGGTAAGCTCCTGCGGGCTTATCGCTTGGAACTGACCCTCCCCCATCCCCTCCCGCCTGCGGGAGGGGAGCGTTGTGAGGCTACCTGCTCGCTTCTTTCAGGGGCGGTAAGCTAGTCGAAGCGCTAAACTTCTGTGCTTGGCACGCACCTCCCGCAGGCGGGAGGGGATGGGGGAGGGAAAGATGTCTCACCGAGCCCACCCGCTGACCCCATTTACCCGTGCGTCGTGACCCGGTTGCCGAAATCGAACCACCCACGACGCTCCCCCGCCGGATAGGCCGGGCGCGCGGCGCTCGCGGCGACCGGGCGCGGGGCCGTACGCTCCACCACCGGCGTCGCGGCAACCGGCTGCGCGGTCGCGAGCCGCTGGTTCTCGCGCTCCAGCTCGGCGATGCGGTCTCGCGCCGCCGACAGCTTGGTTTCGGTGTCCTTCACCTGCGCGGCATGGGCGTCGCGTTCGGTGGCATAGCGGTTGCGCCACTTGCCGCCGCCCGGATGGCTGGCCAGGCCGAAAAGCCAACCGGCGATGAGGACCAGCCCCAGCACGGCGAATTGCGTCGTCGAAGTGAACAACATCGCGTCGATCCCTATCTGTTACGATGGACCAACGACTGGCGGCGCGGCTGGTTGCGAAGCCGGGTGAGGGGGCGTCAGTGCCCGGTGATCAGCGTATCCTTGATCGAGCAGGCGGCGGGGCCCAGGATCACGACGAACAGGGTCGGCAGGATGAACAGGATCAGCGGCACCGTCATGATGGCGGGCAGGCGCGCGGCCTTTTCCTCGGCGCGCATCATGCGCTCGTTGCGGAACTCGGCCGACAGGACGCGCAAGGCACTGGCGAGCGGGGTGCCGTATTTCTCCGTCTGGATCATCGTGGTGACGACACCGCGCAGCGAGTCGAGATTGACCCGCGCCGCGAGATTCTCCAGCGCCTGCCGCCGATCGGTCAGGAAGCCCAGCTCGACCGAGGTCAGCTGGAATTCGTCGCCCAGTTCCGGATAGGCGCGGCGCAACTCGCGCGATACGCGGGCAAAGGCGGCGTCGACGGTCAGGCCCGCCTCGGCACAGATCACCATCAGGTCGAGCGCGTCGGGCAGACCCTTGCGGATGGCGGCGGTGCGCTTGTCGATCCGGTTCTTCAGCGCCAGGTCGGGTGCCTTGTAGGATAGCAGCAGCGTGCCCGCGACCAGCATATATCGGCTGAACCCGCTCCAGGTCGCAAAGCCGTTGGTCCCGTAGACCCACAGGGCCATGCTGCCGCCCAGCACGATCGGCAGGGCGAGGCGACCGAAGATCACCGCGACCGCCATTTCCTTGGACCGGATACCGGCCTGCAACAGGCGAATCTGCACCGCCTTGACCTGTTCGTCCTGCAGCATCTTGAGCGAGCTGAGCACCCGGCGCATCCGCTCGAGCATGTCGGCGCGGTCGATCAACTGGGCACGACGCCGGGCGGGGGCGGCGATACCGGCCTTCAGTTCCTCGCGCCGTTCGTTCAGCGCGCGGACCCGCTTGGTCATCGGGTCGCGGCTGCCGAGCAGGACATAGCCGACGACCAGCAGCGCGAAGACGCATACGCCCCAGAGCAGCGGAACGATCGCGGACGCATCGAGGCCGAGGATGGTGGGCGTGGACGTGCTCATTCAGATCTCGAAACTGATCATGCGGGACATGATGAAGGCGCCCAGGCCCAGCCAGATGAACGCGCCGACCCCGACGATCATCAGGCGCGGATCGACGAAGAAGCGCGCCATATAGGACGCGTTGATCATGTAGATGATGCCGAACACCAGGAAGGGCAGCGAACCGACGATATAGGCCGATGCCTTGGATTCCGACGACATCGCCTTGATCTTCAGCTTCATCTGGGCGCGTTTGCGCAGCACATCGGCCAGGTTGGACAGGGTTTCGGCCAGGTTGCCGCCCGTCTCGCGCTGGATGGCGATGGCGATGACGAAGAACTGGAATTCGGGAATTTCCAGCCGGTCGGCGGTGTCCTGAAGCGCGGCGTCCATCGTCCGGCCGATCCGCATCTTGTCGGCGACCGAGCGGAATTCCTCGCCGATCGGACCCGGAATTTCATGGGCGACGACGCTCATCGTCTCGGCGATGGGCAGGCCGGATCGCAGGCCGCGCACCAGCAGCTCGATGGCGTCGGGAAAGCGTGCGACGAACTTGGTGACGCGCCGCGTGATCGTGCGCTGCACCCACATGTGCGGCAGCCAGAGGCCCAGGCCGAGGGCCAGCAGCAGCGTCAGGAAAAAGGACAGGTGCAGGATCAGGCCGAGCACCAGCACGGCCACCGCCACCGCGGCACACGCCATGCCGAACTGCCCCACCGTCCAGTCGCGTCCGGTCCGGTCGAGCATCTTGGCGAGTCGCGCGGGGTTGGGCAGCAGGCGGCCAAAGGCCTTATCCATTTTGGTATCGCCCGCCAGCGCGATCCCGCGCGACGCGGCGGCGACGGCCAGGGCGGGCTTGCCCAGGTCCAGGGCGACGCGCTCGCGCAAGCCAGACAGCCGCCGTGCCTGCGCGCGCGACCGCTTGGGCGGCGAGAAGGCCGCCACGCCCAGCAGAAGCGTCAGGAAGACGCCCATCGCCAGGATCAGGGTCGCGAGCATCGACATGGGTATCAGTCGGCCTTGGCCCGCTTGGCGAGCAGCGCCTTCAGGTCGAAGCGGTCGAGCAGGCCGCGCCGCGCCGGGGCGACGATCGCCTCGCCCTCGGCCGAGGCGCAGATACGCTGCGACAGCTCGAGCAGCGGCACGATGGTGCGCGACGTCCGGCCCAGCTCGGCGATCGGCTTGCCGAGCTTGGCGGCCTGGACGACCAGCTTGGGGTCATAGGGGATAGCGAAATCGACCGGCCGCTCGATCGACCCCTCGAAATCGCTTTGCGCGATCTCGCTCTGGGCGGCGGGCTGGACGCGGTTGGCGACGGTCAGCACGGTCGATTGCGGGGCATGGGTCTTCAGCCAGGCGAGCAGGCGGATCGTGTCGCGCGCGGCGGCCAGCGTGAATTCGGTGACCAGAATGATGGTCTGTGCCGAGGAGACCAGCACCGGTTGCTGGATCATCATGCCGCGCGGGAGGTCGACGATCGTCGTCTCGAAATTCAGCCGCATCTCGTCCTGCAACTGGGCGAAGGCGAGGCCGTCGGTCATGATCGGCGCGCTGATCGGCGCTTCGGCGGACAGGATGGACAACCGCTCCGACGCCTTGACCATGGCGCGTTCCAGGAACAGCCCGTCGATGCGGCTGGGATTGTCGATGGCGTCGACCAGCCCGCGTCCCGGCTCCAGGTCGAGCGAGAGGGCGGCGGTGCCGAAATGCACGTCGAGATCGAGAATCGCGGTGCTCCGCTCTAGCCGGTCGGCCATCAGCCAGCCGAGCGAGGTCGCGATGGTCGAGGTGCCGACACCGCCGCGCGCGCCGACGACGGCGACGCTGCACGGGGCCTTTTCGGGGCCGGTGTCGAGGGTCCGGGGCGCGTGCAGGATCGCGCGCGCTTGGGCGATCGTGTCGCGCAACTGGTCCGCGCTGATCGGTTTGAGCAGATAGTCGTGCAGGCCGCTGCTCATCAACATGCGATACAGGCGCACGTCGTTGACCTGACCCACCGCGATCACGATCGTGCCCGGTTCGCAGACTTCGGCCAGATTGTTGATCTCGGTCGCGGGATCGGCCGAGTCGCTCAGGTCGACCAGCAGGATCTGGGGGCTGGCGGACACCGACAGAGACTGGATCGCGCCGCGCAGGCCCCCCTTGACGACCTTTTCGGGCGACCAGCCCTGTTCGACGATCAGCGGCCGGATCGCCTCTGCGGTCCAGTCGTCGCAGGCAAAGGCCTGGAACGGTTCGCGCGTGGTCATCATGCCGGGTTTCCAGGGGGCGTTCACTGCGGCGTCCCCCCGCCGCTGGCCGCGCCCGCGCCGCCACCGCCGCTGCTCTTGCTGTTGGGATCGAGCAGCCGGGTGCCGCCACCGCCCGTCGGCGGCGCGGCGCGCAGCGCGTTGATCGCGCGGCTGCCGGTGGCCGGATCGCTGGTCGTCGGCCCATCGACGCCGCGGACGAGATCGGTCGGGTTGGCGATCATCGCGGCCAGGTTGCGATTGACCGCGCAACCATAGCCGGACGAGGTCTTGCCCTCCAGATCGGGCGAGGTGTCGCTGCGCAGGTCGGGGCAGCCCCGCACGAACGCCCGCGAGCGGGTGACGACGACGCGGATCGTCGCGGGGGCCACGGGCGTGCGCGGCATGGACGAGGCCGGACCCAGGATCAGGCCATAGCGACCGACGACCTCTGCCACATCGCGGTACGCGCCGGGCCCTTCGCCCGCCGGGTCCTCCACACTGACGCGGTCGCCGTAACCCAGCCGCAGATTGCGCGCCCAGCCGTCGAGCCGCCGGTCCTCATCGGCGGCCAGTCGCCCGCCCGACACGGCGAGGTCGAGCGCATAGTCGCGTTGCGCCACGACCGGCTGGTGCGAGGATTCCAGACCGGGCTGGCCATGACCCATGCAGCCGCCCGTCATCAGCAGGAGGCCGATCGGCACCAGGGAGAACGGGGAAGCACGCATGGGACGCGATATCCTTGGACGAGCGATCATTCGGAAAAGCCCGGGGTCGGGGCGTTGCGAGTGCGGCGCGGGGCGATCGGAGCGCCTGTCGATACCGGTGCCTGGGCGCCCGCCACCGGACGGCCCTGGGCCGGCAGGGCCATGGTCGGCACCGGACGCGGTGCGCCGTCGCCCGCCCCTATCCGGCCGAGCAGGACGCGCTCGGCATCGTTGGGCGAGCGTGCGCTGTCGGTCGGCAGCGCGATGTCGGAGGGCGCGTTGACCGGCTTGACCAGATAGGGGGTGATGATGATCACCAGCTCGGTCTCGCTACGCTTGAAGGCGTTGGAACGGAACAGCGATCCGATCAGGGGCAGGTCGCCCAGCCAGGGCGTCTTGTCGATCGAGTTGTCGCGGGTGTTGGACAACAGGCCGCCGATCATCATGCTCTGGCCCGATCCCAACTCCAGCGTGGTCTCGGCGCGGCGGGTAGTGAGCGCGGGAATGCTGGTCCCGCTGACCTGCACCGCCCCCACCGACGAGATTTGCGACACCTCCGGCCGGACGCGCAGCGAAATGCGGCCATCGGCCAGCACCGTCGGTGTGTAGGACAGGCTGACGCCGTAAGGCTTGTACTCGACCGAGACCGTACCGAAGCCGCTCGACAGCGGGATGGGAATTTCGCCGCCCGCCAGGAAGGTCGCGGTTTCGCCCGACAGCGCGGTCAGGTTCGGATTGGCCAAGGTCGACACCTGGCCCAGGGTCTCGCCCAGGTCGATCGCGCTCAGCAGGTCCATGCCCAGCACATGTCCGGCCAGTCCCAGCGTGGTGCGGGCCGTCCCGGGGTTGAAGGTATATTGCGTGCCGGTCACCTGGCCCGTGCCCGGATCGGTGATGTTGCCGATGGTGCCCGCCGTGCGGCCCGACGACACGCCGAACATGAACCCACCGCTATTGTCGCGGCTCAGTAGGTTGACGCCGATCTGCTTGACAAAGCTGCGATTGACCTCGGCGATGCGGACCTGAAGATTGACCTGCAGTGGAGTCGCGGTCTTCAACCGGCTGATGATCTTGGTGTCCTTGCCGACATAGGCCTGGACCAGCCGTTCGGCCTCCGCCGCGTCGCTGGGCGCGGCGACGGTGCCGGTCAGCAGGATCAGGCCGTTCATCGGCGTCGCGACGATCGTCGCCTCGGGCATGGCCAGCTTCAGCATCCGGCTGATCGAATCGAGATTGTTGCCGATCCGCACCGTGGCTGCATAAACGACTCCGCCGCCACGCCCGGTCGCCGAGACGGTCGTCTCGCCGGGTTTCTTGCCGAAGATATAGAGCTGGGTGGGCGAGCGGACCTGGACATCCGCAATGCTGTCATCGGCGACGAACAGGTCGGTCATCGGCCGGGGCAGGGTGATCAGCCGCGCGCGCCCGGTGTTGATCTCCAGCGCGCCCGAACCGTCGCTGGCGCGCGGCGCGTCGTCCGGCCCGGCGGGGGCCGCCAGCGCGTCGACCGGGGCCAGGATCAGCGGCGCCAGAATCAGGGCGAACACAGAGGCGCGCAGCGCGCCCGACAGGATGGATCGGCTCGACATCGTCAATTCCTGACCCCCACGGGCATTTCGGTGACGGCATTGCCCCGCGCGACCCGGATGACGGGCCCCTTGATGGTAGCGGGCTGCCCTGCTTGCGGTCCTGTGGACGGACTGCCGGCGGGCATGCCGCCATTGGCGCCCCCCGCCTGACGGCCCGGCACGGTGCTCCGCTGATAGCGGGACACGTCGCCACCGGTGACGAAGGACCCGCGATCGGCCTGGGGCTGCGCGATCGACGCCGTGTCACCCGATGCGAGCCGGGCCATGTCGTCGGGCCGCTCGGCCAGCGAGCGCAGCGACAGCGAAAGGGTGCCGACCGTCTGTGCGACGGCGAGCTGTTCGGCCATCTTGGGCGTCGCCTCGACGGTGACGGTGGTGAAGGTGTGGACGGGCGTCTTGCCGTCATCGCCCGCCTGGTTGTCGGTGCGCTGATCGGTCGCCAGCACACGCACGTTGCGCAGGATCGTCTCCGACGCCTTCAGCGGAGGGCCGTCGCCGCCGCCCGCGACATCCTGGGTCAGGACGACATCGATCCGGTCGCCCGGAAAGACGAAGCCCGCCACGGCGGTCTGGGCGGAGACGGGCACCGTCACCGCGCGCATCCCCGGCGTCAGCGCGGCGGCCAGGAATCCCCGGTCGCCCGGCTGGACGACGGCGCCCTGGGTCAGCGGCTGCCCGGCGGTGATGGCATAGCGCAGGACCGTGCCCTGCAGCTTGACCATGTCGGTCTGGCCCTTCAGATAGTAGGCGCGGGCGACCATGTCCTTCGGCCAAGGCTGGAACTTCAGGGCGGTGGCATCGATGATCGTGCCCACGGGCAGGGTACGGGTGGCGACCAGCACCTCGGTCTGCGGCGCGACGGGCGGAGTGACGACGGCGGCCTGGGCCTCGGGTACGCTGCTCCCCGACGTGATCGTCCGGGCGAATAGAGCCGTGACCCCTGCAATCAGCAGAGCCCCGACCAGCAGTAACACTTTGCGACTGTCCATCCTGCGTTCTTCGGCCTTGGCGCCAAGCCCGTTGCTTAGCTGTATGCGCCGTTAAGTATTCGGGAATGGGTTAAATATCGGTTCCCGTAAGATCAGCAGCGCGGCGATGGCGATGGCGACTCCGTACGGCACCTCGATGGCGGGGGCGTCTTCGTCCCTTTTTCGATGGCGCAACCGATGATCGACCAGCATCGCGACCGTGACGATGCCGCCCGCGATCGACATCAGCAGCAGCATGCGAAAGAGCGGCGGCACCGGCAGCCAGAGCGCGATGGCGGCGATCATCTTCACATCGCCGCCGCCCATCATGCCGATGCGGAAAGCCTGGGCGAACAGCAGGAAGACAATGATCGCGACCGCGATCCGTATCGCCATGTCGGGCCAGACCGGCACACCGCTCGCCCACCACCAGAGCGGCGCAATCAGCGCGATGGCGATGTTCTTGCGATCCGCGATTTCCCGCGTCCGCGCATCCTCGATCCCCGCCGACAGCAGCAGCAGGACGAAGGCGCTCAGGATCGCGATGCGGACGATGGTCCATTCCATGCGACAAGCACCTAGACGGCGGGGCTTTCAAAACCGTAACCGGGACGGGAATGACCGACCCTCTTGCCCTTCGCCGCCAATTTCCCGTTGGTGCGACCCTGTCGCGCTGGCAGGCCCCCGATGGCTGGGACCATCGGCGCTTTGACTGGCGGGCGGAGGCCCCGGTCGGGCGGCTGCTGTTCCAGACCGGTCGCGCCGATGTGATCGAGAAATATCTGGAGGTCTTTGCCCATCTGGTCGCGCAGCGGTGGAGCGTCACCGCCTTCGACTGGCGCGGGCAGGGGGGATCGGGGCGGCTGCTCAGCGATCCGCATGTCGGGCATGGCGGCAACTTCTCCAGTCTGGTCGAGGATCTGCGGGCCTTTTGGCGGGAATGGCGGGCCGAGGAGCCGGGCGATGGCGTCCCACACGTCCTGATCGGCCATTCGATGGGCGGCCATCTGGCCCTGCGCGCGGCGGTGGAGGGGGCGGTCGATCCCGACGCGCTGGTCCTGGTCGCGCCGATGCTCGGCCTGAACCTGCCTACGGGTGCGCTGCTGGGCGCTGGGATCATCCGCCTGATGACGATGCTGGGCCGGGGCGAACGCGCCATCTGGGAGGCCAAGGAGGGGCCCGGCCTCCACACCCGCCAGCGCAATCTGACCCATGATGCCGAGCGGTTCGAGGACGAAGGCTATTGGTATGCCCGCCATCCCGAACTGGCGCTGGGGCCGCCAAGCTGGGGCTGGCTCGATTCGGCGATGCGCTCGACCCGCGCGCTGCTCCGTGACCCGAGACTGGATGGGCTGCGCCTACCGACCCTGATGCTGGTCGCCGAAGCCGATCGGCTGGTCGATCCGCGTATCGCCCTGTCCGTCGCCGCGCGCATCGGCGCGCGGGTGGAGCGGTTCGGGCCCGAGGCGGCGCATGAGTTGCTGCGCGAGGCGGACCCGGTGCGCCTGCGCGCGCTGGCGGCGATCGACGACTTTCTGGGCTCGGTGGCGGCGTGATCCACGACGTCGCGATCATCGGCGCAGGCATGGCGGGCGCGAGCCTGGCCGCCGCCATCGGGACGCGCGCGCGGGTCGTGCTGATCGAGGCGGAGGACATGCCAGGCCGTCACGCGACGGGGCGCTCGGCGGCGTTCTGGTCGGAAACCTATGGCGGCCCGGCGGTCCAGCCGCTGACCACCGCCTCGGGCCCGACCTTGCGGGCGGGGGGGTATCTGACGCCGCTCGGTTCGCTGCATATCGGCCGCGCCGAAGACTCGGGGCGGGTCGAGCAGCTGCTGCGCGATTTCGCCGATACCGGTGTCGATCTGTCGCGCGTCGATCCGGCGCAGCGTGTTCCGGGCCTGCGCCCCGAATGGGTGCACGGCGTGTGGGAGCCGAGCTGCGCCTATATCGATGTCGCCGCGCTCCATGCCGATTATCTGGCGGCAGCTCGGACGGCCGGAGCGACGGTGATGACCGACGCCGCCCTTATGTCGGCGGTGCGCAACAACGGGCTCTGGCATCTGGACACGCGCGCCGGACCGGTCGAGGCGCGGGTGCTCGTCAACGCGGCGGGGGCCTGGGCCGACCAGGTAGCGGCACTGGCGGGCGTCGCGCCGATCGGCATTACGCCTTATCGCCGGACCATGGTGCAACTCCGCACCGATCCCCCCGCGCCGGAGGGTTTGCCGCATGTCGTCGATGTGGCGGGCCGGTTTTACTTCAAGCCCGAGGCGGGGGGAAAGCTCTGGCTCACCCCTCATGACGAGACGCCGAGCGTACCGTGCGACATCGCGCCTGAGGAATGGGACATCGCGGTCGCCATCGATCGCTTGGAAAAAACGGTCGACTGGCGGGTCGAGGCGGTCGAGCGCCGATGGGCGGGCCTGCGCAGCTTCGCCCCCGACCGCGCGCCGGTTTACGGCTATGACGTAAAAGTACCCGGCTTCTTCTGGTGCGCAGGCCAGGGCGGGTTCGGTATCCAGACCGCGCCCGCTGCGGCGGCAATGGCGGCGGCGCTGTTGCTGGGCGAGGGAGATGTGCCCGACGGGGTGGATGCCGAACGCTATGGCGTGGGGCGATTTTCTGCTAAGCAATGATCGCCCTTTTCGAGGAGAGATCATCATGGCCCACAGCTTTGCGATCGAGAAGAACAAGGCGGGCGAGTATGTCGCCAAATTCCGCTACAACAGCGAACTCATCTGGTGGACCGAAGGCTATTCCAGCAAGGCCGGGGCCCGCAACGCCATCGAGTCGGTCTTGAAGAACGGCCCGAACGCGCCGATTCACGAACCGGAATAGGGGCGCTTGGCGGCGGAGGATTCGTAGCTTTCTATCTCCGAAACGTCTCCGCCGCGTCGCTCGCCAGCTTGTCGGCGCGTTCGTTGTCGGGGTGGCCGGCATGGCCCTTCACCCATTTCCATTCGATCTGGTGGCGCTCGGCGGCCGCGACCAGCGCCTGCCAGAGTTCGGCATTCTTGACCGGCTTCTTGTCCGCGGTTCGCCAGCCATTGCGCTTCCAGCCGTGAATCCATTTGGTCAGGCCGTCCATCACATAGCGGCTGTCGGTCGACAGCGTGACGGCGCAGGGGCGCTTCAGCGCGTTCAGCGCTTCGATCGCCGCCATCAGCTCCATGCGGTTGTTGGTCGTCAGCGCCTCGCCGCCGGACAGTTCCTTCTCGTGCGCGCCCGATCGGATCAGCGCGCCCCAGCCGCCGGGGCCGGGATTGCCCTTGCACGCGCCGTCGGTGGCGATCTCGACCGGGGTCACAGGCCCGCCTTTCCGTCGCGATAGGCGATGTAGCGCCGCCAATAGGCGAGCGGGTCCTTGCGCGTCACCAGCGCATCGGCGGGGGTGTTGAGCCAGTCCCAGGCGCGCGACAGGGCAAAGCGCAGACACGCCCCCATCGCCAGCCGGGCAAAGGCCGCGCGCTCGGTGTCGGATAGCGGGAAGTGGTGCGCATATCCCTCGACCAGCGCCGCACTGATCTCGGGCGCATAAGTCTCGCCGGTCGCGTCGAAGCTCCAGGCGGAGTGCATGATGGCAAGGTCGTAGACGCGGAAGTCGGTGCAGGCGAAATAGAAGTCGATCAGGCCCGTCACCCGGTCGCCAAGAACCAGCACATTGTCGGGGAACAGGTCGGCATGGATGACGCAACTGTCCAGCGGCTGGTCGTCCCAGCCGTCCAGCACGGCGTCCAGCGCCTCGGCCATGGCGTCATGCAGGCCGGGCTCGATCCGGTCGAGATCGCGTCCACATTGCGCGAACAGGGGCCGCCAGCTGGCATGGCCCATCGAATTGGTGCGGCTCTGCGGGAAGGCGGCCACCGCGCGGTGCATTGCCCCCATCGCATCCGCCGCCGCCAGCGCCTGGGCCGGGGTGGGGTGCGACAGCGACACGCCGGTCAGGAACTGGATCAGGCAGGCGGGGCGGCCCGCCAGTTCCTGAATCTCGACGCCTTGCCGGTCTTTGATCGCGGGCGGCACCGGCAGGCCCTTGTCCGCCAGATGGTCGAGCAAGGCGAGGAAGAAGGGCAGGTCGCCCGCCGCCACGCGCTTTTCGTACAGCGTCAGGATGAACCGCGCGGTCGTGGTGTCGACCAGGTAATTGCTGTTCTCGACGCCCTCGGCGATCCCCTTGGCGGAGATCAGGTCGCCCACGTCATAGCGTGCCAGAAACGCCGACAGCGCCTCGGCCGAAACCTGCGTATAGACGGCCATGGATCAGGCGGCCGTTTCCAGCCCGCGGGGCAGCTTGAAGGCGATGGTCTCGCGCGTCGTCTCTTCCTCGCGCTCGGAAACGGTGAAGCGTTCCGACAGTCGATCGACCAGTTCGCGGACCAGCAGCTCGGGCGCGGAGGCCCCGGCGGTCAGGCCCAGCGTTGTCACGCCGTCCAAGAACGCCCAGTCGAGATCGGCGGCGCGCTGGATCAGCATCGCGCGCTTGCCCGCCCGCTCGGCCACTTCGACCAGGCGCAGCGAGTTGGAGGAGTTGGGCGCGCCGATCACCAGCACCGCGTCGCACTCGGCGGCGATCGCCTTGACGGCGGCCTGGCGGTTGGAGGTGGCGTAGCAGATATCCTCGCCGCGCGGTCCCTGGATCGTCGGGAAGCGGCGCTGCAACGCCTCGATCGTCGCGGCGGTGTCGTCGACCGACAAGGTGGTCTGGGTCAGGAAGGCGAGGTTGTCGGGATCGGCGGGCGTGAACGCCTCGACATCCGCGACCGTCTCGACCAGCGACATCGAGCCCTGCGGCACCTGGCCGAAGGTGCCGATGACCTCGGGGTGCCCGGCATGGCCGATGAAGACGATGTGGCGGCCCATTTCGACCAGCCGCTCGGCCTGGCGATGCACCTTCGACACCAGCGGGCAGGTCGCGTCGAAATAGGCGAGGCCCCGGCTCTCGGCGTCGGCGGGCACCGACTTCGGGACCCCGTGCGCGGAGAAGACGACATGCGCGTTGGCGGGCACCTCGTCCAGTTCCTCGACGAAGATCGCGCCTTTGGCCTTCAGGCTGTCGACGACGAATTTGTTGTGGACGATCTCGTGCCGGACATAGACCGGGCTGCCATGTTTCTCGAGTGCCAGCTCGACGATGCGGATGGCGCGGTCGACGCCTGCGCAGAAGCCGCGCGGGGCGGCGATCAACAGGTCCAGCGGCGGCTTGATGGCATCGGTCATGGATGCGGCTCTACGCCATTGCTTGCGCGCGTCCAACCCGGTTCCTATGCTGGCGGCCAAACCGGCATCCTGCTTCGGCATCCAGAATAGGCGTTTCGACCTGTGAAAGCACCGCTCCTCGTATCCGTCGCCCTTGCGCTCGTTCTCGGCGGCTGCGCCCGCACCGGTGAGATCGACGCCTCGGGCGGGATCACCGCCGTCCGTTCGGCCTGCCCGATCGTGGGCGTCGCGGCGGGGACGGGTGACATCACGCTGTTCAAGACGCCCGGCGCCACCGACGAGGGCTCGATCGACGTCGTGGCCAACCTGACCGATGTGCGCGGCACCTGCGCCGATGCGGGGTCCGACATCGTGACGAACGTGACCTTCACCGTCGAGGCGCGGCGGACCGACACGGCGGCGGCGCGCGATCTGGTCCTGCCCTATTATATCGCGATCGTACGCGGCGGCACCAATGTGGTCGCCAAGCGCGTCGGCCGCGTCAACGTGCATTTCGACGCAGGCCAGGCACGTGGCCAGGTGGCGGGCGAGGCCTCGACCACCATATCGCGGGCGGCGGCGACCCTGCCCGACGATGTGCGCGAAAAGCTGACCCGTCGCCGCAAGGCCGGGGACGAGGATGCGGCGGTCGATCCGCTGACCACCCCCGAAGTGCGCCAGGCGGTGGCGAGCGCCAGCTTCGAGGCGCTGGTCGGGTTCCAGCTGACCGATGCGCAGCTGAAGTATAACGCGACTCGGTAATTTCGGTGCGCCCCGGCGGAGTCCGGGGCCCAGCTGCTGTAAGGCTTGTAGCGCGCGAAACATCGCGTGGGAGGCTCCAGCGCACCCCTTGCCTTTGCCTCCCATGGGATGTTCCGCGCGTCTCGGATCAAGTGGCGCCTGGGCCCCGGCCTTCGCCGGGGAACGAAGAAGGGCGTCGATCTCGACTTCTGCTCGCCCCACTATCCACAACATTGATGGTACGCACCGCCGTTCCCGATTGACTTGGCGCAACCCGCCCGGCAGAGGGCGCGGCGTCGATGTCGGGTATCTCCGACATAGGCGCGCGCGGGAGAGCGCCGGGTTCGCCTTTCAGGTGACGAAAATCCGGCCGCCGAAGGAGCAACCACCCCGGAATCTCTCAGGCAAATGGGACCGCGCGATCGCCATCGACACTCTGGAAAGCGCGCTTCGGCCTCACGCCGTCGCGCCACCGAAGGGGTAAGCCGGAATCTCCGGCGAAAGCTCTCAGGTTCCGTGACAGAGGGGGATCGGATCGGGTAAGGACATTTGCGTCCCTAGCCGACACCCTTTTGACGGAGACCGGCCCCGTGAGCGACACTGCAGACCTGAACGTAGAAGACGCCACCGAGGGTCAGGAGATCATCCAGACGCTGCCGCTGGACGCATGGCACCGTGCGCGCGGCGGGCGGATGGTCCCGTTCGCCGGTTATGAAATGCCGGTCCAGTATGAAGGCATCATGGCCGAGCATCTCTGGACCCGCGAGTCGGCCGGGCTGTTCGACGTCAGCCATATGGGCCAGGTGGTCTTCACCGGCGAGAACGGCCTGGCGCCGGTCATCACCGCGCTGGAAAAGGTTCTGCCGGGCGACATCACCGGGCTCGGTGATCGCAAGAACCGCTATTCGCTCCTGCTCAACGAAGAGGGCGGCATCCTTGACGACCTGATGGTGACGAAGCGCACCCTGGACGGCGCTGAGGAACTCTACATGGTCGTCAACGGCGCGACCAAATATGACGATATCGCCTATCTGCTCGACTTCATCCCCGACGATGCGACGTTGAACCTGCTCGACGAGCAGGCGCTGCTGGCGCTCCAGGGTCCGAAGGCCGTCGATGCGCTGTCGCGGATCGTGCCGGGGGTCGAGGCGCTGGTGTTCATGACCGCCGCCGACTTCACCTGGAACGACGTGCCGCTGTGGATCAGTCGCTCGGGCTATACCGGCGAGGACGGCTACGAAATCTCGATCCCCGCCGAGCATGCCGCCGCCTTCGCCGACCTGCTCTGCGAGCAGGCGGAGGTAAAGCCGATCGGTCTGGGCGCGCGCGACTCGCTGCGTCTGGAGGCGGGGCTGCCGCTCTACGGCCATGACCTCGACCCCGAGACGACGCCGGTGATGGCCGATCTGGGCTTCGCGCTCGCCAAGAAGCGCCGCGAGGCGGCCGACTTCCTGGGTGCCGAGCGTATCCTGGCCGAGCGTGAGAACGGCCCCGCCGTCAAGCGCGTCGGCCTGACCGTCGCGGGCCGCCAGCCGGTGCGCGAGGGCGCGTCGGTGGTCGCCGAGGACGGTTCGGTCATCGGCCGCGTTACCAGCGGCGGCTTCGCCCCCTCGATGGGCGCACCGATCGCCATGGCCTATGTGCCGACCGAGCTGGCGACGCCCGGCACGGCCCTCAAACTGCTTCAGCGCGGCAAGACCCATGACGCCACCGTCACGGCGATGCCGTTCGTCCCCCATCGTTACGTTCGTTCAGGAGCCAAGTGACCATGAGCCGCTATTTCACCGAAGATCATGAGTGGATCGACGTCGACGGTGATGTCGGCACGGTCGGCATCTCCGATTATGCGCAGGGCGCGCTGGGCGACATCGTGTTCGTCGACGTTCCCGAGGAAGGTCGTGAACTGTCCAAGGGCGACGAGGCCGCCGTGGTGGAGTCGGTCAAGGCCGCGTCGGACGTGTATGCGCCCGTCTCGGGCACAGTGATCGAAGGCAATGCTCAGCTGGCCGACGAGCCTGCGCTGGTGAACAGCGATCCGGAAGGCGAGGGCTGGTTCTTCAAGATCACGCTGTCCGACGCCTCGGAGCTGGACGGCCTGATGGACGAAGCCGCCTACGCCGCGTTCGTCGCGAAGCTCTGATCTGACGCCCCTCCCTGAATAGGGGAGGGGCCTTCTTCCTCCCCTCCCGCAGGCGG
>NZ_LDTE01000007.1 GCF_001476905.1 Sphingomonas sanguinis
CCGCGCTCATCGATATCGACACGCGGAAGGTCGTCGGCAGCGTCAGATGGGGATAAGAGACAGGGCAGGGGGGCTGCGTCATGCATGGATCGCATCTCCGATCGGGAGGTCATGGGATGGGGGTTGGGCAGCGGGTGCCGAGGATTTGCGGTGCGCGATGGCGAAGACGACGGGCACGAAGACCAGCGTCGCGATCGTCGCGCAGATCAGTCCGCCGATCACCGCACGGCCCAGCGGCGCATTCTGTTCGCCGCCCTCGCCGAACGCGAGCGCCATCGGGGCCATGCCGATGATCATCGACAGCGCGGTCATCAGGACCGGGCGGAAACGGGTGGCTCCGGCCTCCATCGCGGCCTGCACCGCATTGCCGCACGCCGCCAGCCGCTCGCGGGCGAAGCTGACCACCAGCACGCTGTTCGCCGTCGCCACGCCCATGCACATGATCGCGCCGGTCAGGGCCGGAACGCTGAGCGGCGTGTGCGTCGCGAACAGCATCCACACGATCCCGGCCAGCGCGGCGGGCAGCGCGCTGACGATCACCAGCGGATCGACCCAGCTCTGGAAATTGACGACGATCAGCAGGTAGATCAGCACGATGGCCCCGGCCAGACCCAGGATCAAGCCGACAAAGGCGGTGTTCATGGTTTCCACTTGTCCGCGCATGGCGACGGACGATCCCTTGGGCAGCTGGCCCTTGGTCTGGTCGATGACCTTGCGGATGTCGGCGGCAACGGCCCCCAAGTCGCGGCCCTGGGTGGTGGCGAACACGTCGAACACCGGCTGGACGGCATAGTGCGACACCAGCGCGGGGCTGGGTTCGCGATGGAGCGTGCCCAGCGCACCCAGGATCTGGAAGCTGCCCGGCGTCGTACCGGTGATCGGCAGGTTGTCGAGCTGCTCGACCGTGCTCGCGCGATATTGCGGGGCCTGCACGACGATCGGGTAGGACACCCCGTTCTTGGGGTTCAGCCAGAAGGTCGGTGCGACCTGGAAGCTGCCCGACAGATTGACCGCCAAGCTGCGCGTCACGTCGTTCTCGGTGATGCCGACCCGGCTCGCCTGGTCGCGATCGATATCGACGGCATATTCGGGATAGTTGGATGCCTGTTGCAGCCGGACGTCGGCCAGTCCGGGAATGCGCGATAGCTTGGCCACCAGCATCCGGGCATAGGCCTCGCCGCCCTTGGTATCGGCGCCTGCGACCTGCACGTCGATGGGGGCGGGAGCCCCGAAGTTCAGGATCTGGCTGACGATATCGGCGGGCAGGAAGGCGAAGGACGATCCGGGGAAGGCCGCGGGCAGCGTCTCGCGCAAGGATTTGACGAAGCCCTGGGTCGGCGCATGGCCTTCCTTCAGCGTGACGAGGATGTCGCCGTCCTGCGGGCCGACGCCGCCGGTGTTGGAATAGGCGCGGTTGATGCCGCTGACCGGCAGGCCGATATTGTCGACGATGGTGTCCAGCTGGTCGGGCGGGATCACGCTGCGGATGCGATCCTCGATATGGTCGAACAGCGCGGCGGTCTCCTCGATCCGGGTGCCGACTGGCGCGCGGACGTGCAGGCTGATCTGGCCGGAATCGACCGTCGGGAAGAAGGTGCGGCCAAGCAGCGGCACCAGCGCGAACGACACGAGGACGACGCCCGTGAAGCCGATGACGAAGGCCCTGCGGCGGCCCAGCGCGGCGGCGAGGATGGTGAGGTAATAGCTGCGCACCCGCTCGAACCGCATCTCGAAGCCATGCTGGAACCGGCGCAGCGGATTGCGCGTGTCGGGGCGGCCAGCCTGGGCGTCATGCGTCATCATGACTTCGGCCGTGTGTTCGGTCGCATGATCGCGCAGCAGGTAATTGCCCATCGTCGGCACCAGCGTGCGCGACAGGACGAACGAGGCGATCATCGCGAAGACGACCGCCAGCGCCATCGGCGCGAACAGGAAGCCCGCCACACCCGGCAGGAAGAACATCGGCAGGAAGGCGATGCAGATGCACAGCAGCGAGACGAAGGCGGGGCCGACGATCTGCCTCGCGCCGTCCAGGATCGCGTCGCGCACCGGCTTACCCTGTTCCAGGTGCCAGTTGATATTCTCGATCGTCACCGTCGCATCGTCGACCAGGATGCCGACCGCCAGCGCCAGGCCACCCAGCGTCATGATGTTCAGCGTCTGCCCGGCGAGCGCCAGCCCGGCGATGGCGGCCAGGATCGCCAACGGGATCGACGCGGCGATGATGATGGTCGAGCGCCAAGAGCCCAGGAACAGCAGGATCATCAGGCTGGTCAGCACCGCCGCGATCGCCCCTTCGCGCATCACGCCGGACACGGCCGCCTTCACGAAGACCGACTGGTCGGACAGCAGCTTGACCGAGAGGCCCGGGGGCAGCGTGGCCGCAAGCTTGGGCATCAGCGCCTTGACCTGATCGACGATCGCGATGGTCGAGGCCGAACCGCTCTTCAGCACGGTCATCAGGACGGATCGCGCGCCGTCGACGCGCACTTCGTTGCGTTGCGGCGGTGATCCGTCGCGGACATGGGCGACGTCGCGCATCAGTACGGTCGCGCCGTCCACCGTCTTGATCGGCAAGGCGTTCAGGTCGTCGATCGCATCGGGGCTGTTGTTCAGGCGCAGATTATATTCGTACTGGCCGATCTTGGCGGTGCCAGCGGGGATGATCTGGTTCTGCTGGGCCAGCGCATTGGCGACGTCGGTGGCCGACAGGCGATGCGCCTGTAGCGCGGCGGGATCGAGGTCGATCTGGATCTGGCGTTCCTTGCCGCCATAAGGCGACGGGATCGCGGCACCCTGCACCGAGGCCAGCGCCGGGCGGATCATGTTCTGGCCCAGGTCGTAGATCTTCTGTTCGGACAGGCCCTTGCCCGACAAGGCAAGCTGCAGGATCGGCACGGTCGAGGCGTTGTAGTTCAGGATCAGCGGCGGGGTGATGCCGGGCGGCATCTGCTTCAGCACCGTCTGCGACGCCGCCGTCACCTGGGCGGTGGCGGTGCGGACGTCGACGCCGGGGCGGAAGAAGATCTTCACGATGCCGACGCCCGACAGCGACTGGCTCTCGATATGATCGATATCGTTGACGGTCGCCGACAGAGAGCGCTCGTAATAATACACGACGCGCCCCGACATGTCGCGCGGCGGCAGGCCGCGATAGCTCCAGACCGCGGCGATCACCGGGATACGGATATCGGGAAAGATGTCGGTCGGCGTCTCGACCGCCGCGATGCCGCCGCCCAGCACGATCAGGATCGCAAGGACGACGAAGGTATAGGGTTTGGCGAGGGCGAGCTTGACGAGCTGAAGCATGGGCATCCCGGTGTCGGACACGAATGGTGCCGACGGCGCGCGGGTAAGGGGGGAGGGGACCACGCGCCGCCGTCGACCCGCATCCCTTCGCGCTGCGGGTGCGAAATGGCGACTTAAATGAATTTCACCTCGGGCGGCCGTCACGGCCGGGCATGGCGCTACTGGCTAGAGGTGCGCCCCATCGCGATCCGTGCGGCAAGACCGGGCCCTGCATCACCCAGCCGCAGCGTAAAGCCGTGCAGGTGCAGAATGGCGACGACGACGCTCAGACCCAGGCCGCTGCCGGGCAGTCCTTGTGCGTCGGCCCCGCGGTGGAAGCGGCGCAGCACCGCCTCTCGCTGGTCGGGCGCGATGCCGGGCCCGTCGTCGCGGACCTCGATCGCAGGTGCGCCCCCGTCCTCGAACACCGCCACTCGGACCGTGCCGCCCGGCGGCGTGAATTTGATCGCATTGTCGACCAGATTGCTCAGCGCCTCGAACAACAGCTTTTCGTCGCCCTCGATACGGAGCGGCTGGCTGGTGGCGACGAGCGCGATGTCGCGGTCCTCGGCCAGCGGTTCGTACAGGTCGCACACCCGCTGGGCGAGCAGCACGAGGTCGACCGTTTGGAAGCCCGCCCGTCGCTGGCTCGCCTCCAGTTCGGAGATGCGCAGCAGCGCGGCAAAGCGTTCGAGCACGAGGTCGAGGTCGGCGGCGGCGCGGTCCAGCCCGGCGGCGACGGCCTGCGGATCGCCCGCCTCTCGGCGAAGACCGTGCAGCGTCGTACGCACGCGGGTGAGCGGTGTGCGCAGGTCGTGCGCGATCGCGTCGGTCACGCCCTTTACCTGGGCGACGACACGGCCGATCTCCTCGACGGTGGCGTTCATGGTCGCTGCGAACTGGTCGAGTTCGTCATGCCGCCCGGCGATGGGCATCCGCACCGCGAAATTGCCGGTTGCGATCTCGCGGCTGGCGCTTTGCAGCGCACGAACGCGGCGGAGCGGGGCGCGGCCGAAGGGGATCGCGACGGCGGCGATGCACAACAGGGTCAGCAGGCCACTGACGACCAGCGTCTCGAACAGTGTGTGTCGTAGGTCGCGCAGCAGCGTGATGTCTCGCCCGACAACCAATGTCTCACCCCGGCGGGTACGGATCGCCAGCAGGCGCAAGGGGCCGTGCTCGCGGGTCGCCTCGACATCGGTCACCCGGCTGACCGGCGGCGTGCGGCCGTCGTGAAGGTTGCCGATCACGACGCTGCCGTCCTGTGCGACCAGCGCGAGATAGTTGAACCCGCTCTGGTCGCGGTTCAACTCGGCCTGGATGCGGTCGGGCAGGTCCTCGGCAGGAACCGTCACCAGGCGACGGGCGGCGGCGTGCAGGATATGGTCGCTGCGCGCCGTCATGTCGCGCGCCAGTACGATATAGACGACACCGAGCATCACGATCAGCCCGGTGACGAACACCCCGCCCAGCGCGATCGACAGGCGAAAGGTGCTGATCCCGACGATCTCGCGCAGCCGCAGCCGCGTCTCACCCCGCATCGAACAGATATCCCTCGCCCTTGACCGTCTGGATCGGCGAGGGGCGGTCGGGCCGGTCGATCTTCTTGCGCAGCCGGGCGATGTGCACGCTGATCAGGTTCGCGCCCGGATCGAAATAATAACCCCAGACCTGCTCGAAGATGATCCGCCGCGTCACCACTTCGCCGCGATTTCGCATAAGGAACTCCAGCAGGCGGAACTCCATGTGCAGCAGGCGTACCGGATCGCCATCGACCCGCACCGTGCGGCGGACGAGATCCAGCTCGATGCCGCCGCCGCGCAGGATGACGGCCTCGGCCTGTTCGCGCCGCCGCAGCATCACCTCGACCCGCATCGCCATCTCCGCAAGGTCGAACGGCTTGGTCAGATAATCGTCGCCGCCCGCGCGCAGGCCCGCGATACGCTCGTCCACATCGCTCAAGGCGCTGAGCATCAGCACGGGGATCGCGATATGCCGTTCGCGCAGCCGCGCGACGACGGACAAGCCGTCGCAGCCGGGCAGCATCCGGTCGAGCGTGATCGCGTCGAAGCCGTCCTGCGTCGCCATCTGCAACCCGGCTTCGCCATCGGCGGCGTGGGCCACGTCATGGCCCTGACGTTGCAGCTCCGCGACGATCGCGCCTGCGGTCGCCTCGTCATCCTCGATCACCAATATCCGCGCCATATCGCCCTTCGCATTCCACCTGGCGGGCCCGAGGCAAAGTGAAATTCATTTAACTCGCCTGCCATCTCGACCCGGCGCAGGAGAGCCCCATCATTTCTGGGTTCACCTGCCATGATCCTTCCCGCCTATCCTGTCCTGTTCGCGCTGGCGGCGATATCGCCGATGGGGCCGCACGATCATCCCGTAGCGATAGCGGCCGGCGACGATCCCTGTCCGCTCTCCGCCGCGCCGATGAGCGATGCGACGCCCTGCTACGAACCGCCAGCGCATCCCCGATTGCGGCACCATCATGCCCATAAGGATTTCCATGATCGCGCGGGGCAAGGCTTGCGGGGTTCGACCGCGCATCACGACGTCTGAGGGGGCTTGGTTCTCAAGGCCTCGCCCATCTCTGCAGACCATCTGCCAGTGCCCGCGACAAGCCCGCCCGACGCCTCTTCGATAGCTATTGCATGTCATTCTCATGAGTGGCATGAGCCCCGTCGAAGGGGAAATATGCATGCTTGCTGTGTCGCAGGCCCGCAGGGCGCGGGTGCTTCTGCTATCGATGGCGCTTGTCTCGACTGCGCCGGTGTTCGCCACGCCTGTCCTGGCGCAGTCCATGGCGGACACACCAACTAATGAGATCGTTGTCACCGCCGATCGCCGGGACAGTTTCGGCGCGGACTTCGTGCAGGCGGGTACGTTCCGCGATGCGCGGCTGGTCGATACGCCGCTGACCGTCGCGATCATGACGCGCTCGCTGCTCGACGCGCAGCAGGCGCGATCGATCAACGATGCGGTGCGCAACACCGCCGGGGTCGGCCAGGCGCAGATCAACACCAGCATCTACAGCAATCTCGCGGTGCGCGGGATCACGCTCAACAACTTCACCAATGTCCGCTGGAACGGCGTGCTGCCGGTGGTGAACCTGATCGAGCAGCCGATCGAAAGCCTCGACCGGATCGAGGTGCTGAAGGGTGCCGCGGGTCTCTATTACGGCTTTGCCACGCCGTCGGGCATCGTCAATCTGGTCACCGAGCGCCCCGCCGCGCAGCCGGTGACGCGTGTCGAGTTGCAGGGCGACATCAACGGCTCGCTCGGAGTCCATGCCGATGTCAGCCGCCGTTTTGGCACGGCCGGGCTGCGCCTCAACGCGGGGACCGGTATCCTGCAAACCGGTGTGCGGCGGACCGATGGCGTGCGCGCCTTCGTCAGTGCGGCGTTCGACTGGAAGCCCGCCGACAATGTCCAGGTGCTGCTCGACGGCGAGTATATCTATAAATCGATCACCGAGCCGACCGAGTTCAGCCTGACCGCCGTCAACGGCACGATCACGCTGCCGCCGCTGCCCTCTCCGCGCCAGAATCTGGGGGCGGACTGGATGCAGGCGCGGGGCAAGGAAACGAACCTGCTCGCGCGTGTGAATTACGATTTCGCACCCGGCTGGCGCTTTGCGGGTGCGGTGGGGCGCTCCTATCTGACGCGCGACCGGGCCTATTCCTCCTTTGGCCGTTATGATCCGGTCAGCGGCAACGGCACGCTGACCGTCGCGCAGACGACCGGCAACGACTATACCAACATGGTCTATCGCGGCGACGTGTCGGGCGTGGTCCGCACCGGTCCGATCGAGCATAACCTGCTGGTCGGGCTCGCTTTCCAGACCCGCGACGGCAATGTGCCGACCGCCGTGCGGCGGACCTTCGCACAGAACCTCTATGCGCCGGTCGCGATCCCGTACCAGGCCCCGCCGCCCCGGATCATTCCCAACCCGACCCGGACCGAGGATCTGGGCTTCTACGTGTTCGACCGCGCCGCTCTGGGCGACTGGCTGCAGGCGACGATCGGCTGGCGCAAGACCCGCTATACGGATGTCAGCCGGACCAGCTCCTACAAGGTCGAGCCCGACACGCTGTCCTATGGCCTGATGGTGAAGCCGGTGCACTGGGCCAGCGTCTATGCCAATTATATCGAGGGTCTGGAGCCGGGCCCCATCGCGCAGCAGATCGCCAACAATGCGGGCGAGATCCTGCCCGCCGCGATCAGCCGCCAGAAGGAAGCGGGCGTCAAGCTGGAGCCGATGGCCGGATTGCTGTTGACGGGCACCTGGTTCCACATCGCGCGACCCTCCGCCTATCTCAACGGCGCCAATGTCTTCGTGCAGGACGGGGAGGCGGTGTACGAAGGCGGTGAGTTCACCGCGGTCGGCGAAGTCGGCCGCAACCTGTCGATCACGGCGAGCGCCATGACATTGTCGGCGCGGCAGCGGACCGGCGCGGCCAGCGTGGTCGGCAAGCAGATCGAAAATGCCGCCAAATTCTCCGGCTCGCTCTTCGCCGAGTATCGTTTGCCCCAAGTGCCGGGTCTGAGTGTTTCGGCGGGTATGTTCCGGGTCGGGCGGCGTGCGGTGAACGCGTTCAACCAAGGCTATGCGCCGGGGTATACGACCTTCGATCTCGGCGGCGCCTATCGCTTCGTCCTGCTGGGCAAGACGGCGACGATCCGCGCCTATGGCGACAATATCACCGACCGGCGCTACTGGGCGTCAACCGGATCTAGTTTGTTGGCGCAGGGGCTACCCCGGACGGTGCGGCTGAGCCTGTCGCTCGATCTCTGAGGAGAGCACGCTGCGGCTATTGCCGAACAGGGGTTTCAGCGGGTTGCCGATCAGCCCGCTGACCGTTGCGGCCTGGATGCGCGGCGCGGGCCAGAGCTTCGACAAGGGGCCGACGATCCGGTCGCGGATGAAGGGGATCATCCGGCTGTCGGATTGATAGACGGGTGTGAACAGTGCGGTCAGCGCCTGATAGAGATGGACGTGTCGCCGCCGCATCGCGACCGCCTTGCCGAGTGCGGCCGCGACGTCGGTCGAGCCCCGCAAGGCCATCGCCAGCGCATAGGCATCCAGCAACGCCATGTTCGCGCCCTGGCCCAGCTGCGGGCTGGCCGAGTGCCACGCGTCGCCGATATGGATCATCCCCGTCTCGGCCGGGGTCGACAGCGTGCGATGTGCGTAATGAGCGAAGGTAAGTTGCTCCGCCGATCCGATTTGGTCGAGCAGCGCGCGGGTCGCGGGCCAGAGAGCGGACACCTCAGCCTTCCAATGTTCCAGCCCCGCCGTCCGCCATTCCGCCAGCCGATCGGCGCGGAGCGACCAGAACAGCGCCGCCTGCTGGCGCGTCTCGCCGGGAAACCGGCCGATGGGCAGGACGCCGACCATCTTGCTGGCCCGCCAATAGCGTTGTTCGAGCGTGCCGGGATCGAACCCCGCATTGATGGGCCAGTCCAGCGTTCCCCATAGCGCGCCATAGGACAGCGCCTTGCCACAGGGCGGGGCGAGCGGGGTGCGCGTGCCGAGGGCGTCGACGATCAGGTCGAACGGTCCGATCCGCCGATCTCCTTCGAGCAAAAGATAGCGACGATCCCCGGCCGAAAGCTCGCTCCCCGTCACCGCGCAGCCGGTCTCGACGGCGATCCCCTCGGCCGCGACCGCCCGGTGCAGCAGGGTGAACAGCGTCGCGCGGTGGACGCCGACCCCGAAGCCCGCATGCTTGCCCAGCGCCGCATAACGGACATCGAGGACGATCCGACCGCTATTGCCCGCCTCGCCGTGCAGCCGGTCGACCCGCGCGCCATGGTCGAGTAGCGCATCGGCCACGCCCAGTTCGCGAAGCACCGCAAAGCCGGTCGGCTGGATCATCAGCCCCGATCCGACCGGGCGCGGCGCATCGAACCGCTCGAACAGGGTGACATGGTGGCCGTCGCGATGCAGCAGCAACGCGGTGGCTAGACCCGCCGGGCCACAACCCGCAATGGCGATATGGAGACGCTGCATCCCGCCAGCCTAGCCGTGCTGGGCGACGGAGGCACCATCTTTGACGGGATCGATGCACCCCAGTCCTGCCAATGTCCGCCGCACGGCCTCGTCCAGCGGGGTATGGGGTTCCTGACCGAGTTCCGCCACCAGACGATCGTTCGTCATGCGGACCGGTTGCTGCCACAGATAGCGCATTTCCATCAACTCGCGCGGCGTCGTGGCGACCAGCGCGGCCAGGCGAAGCTGCCACCAGGGCAGGCGGCGGATCGGGACAGAGGGATCTCCGAGCGCACGCGCGATCGCCTCGACCATCCGGCGACCATCCGCGTCCCAGTGCCCCTGCATATGAAAGCGGGCAAAGGCGGGCAGGGCGGGGCGGTCGAGCAGCCGCGCCATCGTTTCGGCGACATCCGGCAGAAAGGCCCATTGATGGCCGATGCCCCGCCCGCCGGGATTGCGGATGACGCGTGGCCGAGCGCCAGGCGTGACGAGGCCCTGACCGAACCAGTTATTAGCGGCGCCGGGGCCGAAATAGTCGCCAGCGCGGACGATCAACACCGTCGCGTCCCCGGCCTCGGCCGCCGCCGCCAGCCGCCGTTCCATCTCGACCCGGATCGCGCCCTTGGTGGTTTGGGGGCGCTGGGGTGCCTCTTCAGCGATCAGCGGAAAAGCGTCCGCCCCGAAATTATAGACCGTTCCCGGCAGGACGATACGAGCGCCGTTCGCCCGCGCGGCGGCCAGCGTGCTGTCGAGCATGGGCAGGACCAGCGTGCTCCAGTTACGATAGCCCGGCGGGTTCACGGCATGGATGATCGCCTCGGCCCCTGTCGCCGCTTCGATCACACTGGCGGCGTGCATGGCATCGCCGATGACGCGTTCGCATCCGTCGGCCAGCGATGTCGCCGTCGTTCGGGTCAATGCCCGCACCCGCCATCCGCGCGCCAGCAATCGTCGGGCCATGGTGCCGCCGATGCCGCCGGTGGCTCCCAGGATCAGGGCAGTTCGCTGTGTCATGATCGCCTCCTTCATGGTGATGAAGCGCAAAATGAGGCGAGAGCGACCAAACGGAAATTGCTGAAAAGTGGCGATATGCTATACGGAAATCGATGAACAGCGAACCCAGTTGGGACGTCTATCGGAGCTTCGCGGCGGTGCTGCGCGAAGGATCGCTATCGGGCGCGGCGCGGCGGCTGGGCATGACGCAGCCCAGCATTGCGCGGCACATAGACACGTTGGAGCAGGCGATCGGCGCCACGCTTTTCGTTCGTTCGCAGCGGGGCCTGTCGCCGACTGACCGTGCGCTCGCGCTACGCCCCCATGCCGATATGCTTGTCAGCGCGGCGGAGGCGTTGCGACGCTCGGGCAGTGGTGAACCGGACGCGGTTGCGGGCGTGTTGAGGATCAGCGCCAGCCAGGCGGTCGGCGTCATGCACCTGCCGCCGATCCTGGTCGCTTTGCGCCGGGCGCACCCCGCGCTGACGATCGAATTGTCGCTGTCCGACGAGCCGGACGATCTGTTGCAGAGGCAGGCCGATATCGCGGTGCGGATGTTCGAGCCAAGGCAACAGGCGCTGATCGCCCGGCATGTCGGCGATGTTCGCCTGGGCTTTCATGCCCGTCGCGATTATCTCGACCGACGCGGGGTGCCGATCACGCTGGCCGATCTGGTCGACCACGACCTCATCGGCTTCGATACGGAGACCCGCTTCATCCGCGCGGCCATGCGGCACCTGCCGGGAATCGACCGGTCCAGTTTCGCCCTGCGCGTGGACAGCGACGGTGCGCAGTTCGCCGCCATCCAGGCCGGGTTCGGCATCGGGATCTGCCAGACCGTCGTTGCACGGCGTGATCCCACGCTGGTCCGCGTCCTCGCCGATGCGCTGGACCTGCCGTTGCCCCTGTGGATCGTCGCGCATGAGGATCTACGGCGCACGGCCCGGTGCCGCGTGGTGTTCGACGCGCTGGCTTCGGCGCTGGCGGCGGTTGCCGCCGGTTGATCGACTGACGTTGGGGAGCGAACCGGCCCAAGGGCAACCCGCGCGATCAGACGGTACAGGTGCGAACCGCCTGTGCCAGCGCGGTCAGCGGGTCGCCGGTGGGCACGAATTCATGCGCCAGATAGCCATCGAACCGCAGGTCCGCGATGCTCTTGGCGACCGCGCGCCAGTTCACTTCCTGCGTATCGTCCAGATTGTGGCGACCGGGAACGCCGCCGGTATGGAAATGACCGAGCCAGGCGATGTTCTTGCGGATCGTATCGATCAGGTCGCCCTCCATGATCTGCATGTGATAGATGTCGTAGAGCAGCTTGACCCGTGGCGAATTGACCGCCTTGCACACGCCCACGCCCCATGCGGTGTGATCGGCCATATAATCGGCATGGTCGATCTTGCTGTTGAGCAGCTCTACGCAGATCGTGACGCCGTGGTCCTCCGCAATGGGCTTCAGTCGGTTGAGGCCGATGATCATATTGGCCGCGCCCTCCTCGTCTGACAGGCCGCGGCGATTGCCCGAAAAGGCGATGACATTGGGCACGCCCGCCTTGGCCGCCTGGGGGATGCCGATGCGAAAGGCCTGTTCGATGGCCGCATGATTTTCGCGCCGGTTCAGGCCGTTGGCGATCGTCATCATATCGGCGGCATAGCCCATGGTGCAGCGCAGGCCGTAGCGACGCGGCACGTCATACTCGGCGGGTTGCAACAGGTCGATGCCCTGCAATCCCATCTTCGCGGCGGCGGCGCACAGAGTGTCGAGCGGAATGTCCTGATAACACCAGCGGCTGACCGATTGCTTCAGCCGCCCGGCGGTGGAGGGCGTGGCGGCAAGGCCGGACGTGGCACAAAGGGCCAGCGAAGATCCGAGAAGATGGCGTCGATCGATCATGACCGCAGCCTAGCCCAGCGGACGGGGAGCGCAAGGGATGCACCCCGTCGATTTGATCGGCCATGTGCTTGGCACGGAAACCCTATCTTTAGGCATTTCGCCCTAAGCTGGTCCAACATGGATGAGTAAACAGGGCAGCGTAAACATTGAGCAAGACGTCTGAGCAGGATCGATTCGTCGATCATTCTGCCGAGCGGCAAGACAGCGATCTTGCCGCGGTCCAGCGTATCGCTGCCTTGGAAGCGGCCATATCCGACCTGACCGAACGCCTTGCCGACCAGGAAGCCCGCCATCAATTCGCGTGCGAGCTGGGCAACCAGATTCCGTGGACGGCGAAACCCAGCGGCGAAATCGTCCATCTGCCCCCGCTCTGGGAGAGGCTGACGGGCCTGACCATTCAGGAAAGCCAGGGAGACGGCTGGGCGGCGGCGATTTGTCGTGAGGATGTCGAGCGGGTTCAGGCCGTGTGGAAGCATGCCCTTTCCACCGGCGAAGCGATGGAGACGGATTTCCGGCTGGTCATGCGCGGCGGCGAATGGCGCTGGTTCCAATGCCGCCTGGCACCGCGTCGGGCGGAAGACGGTTCGATTCTCTGCTGGCACGGCATGGTCGAGGACAGGCATGACCGGTATCTGGCCGAAGCGGCCTTGAAAACCAGCGAGGTGCTGACCCGCAGCGTGCTGGAAAGCACGACCGACATGGTCATGGTCATGGACCGCGACTGGCGCATCACGTTCATGAACACACGAGGCGCAGCCTTCGTCGGAAGGCTGCGTCGCGGTAAGGTAGGCGACTCCTTCTGGGACCTCTACGACGATTATCGCGGTTCCGAATTCGAGATCCATTTTCAGCAGGCGATCGAAACGGGAGAACCGGTTCGATTCGAGTCCTATGTGGCCGATCTCGACATGTGGGTAGACGTCAAGGCGTGCCCGATGGGCGACGGATTGGCCGTGTTCTTCCACGACATGACGGAGCGGCGCCGCGCTAGCGATGCGCTTGTCCAGCTCGCCCATGAAGACCCGCTGACCGGACTGGCCAACCGGGCGGTGTTCAGCGCAGCGCTGCGCCACGCCTTCGAGCAGCGGCTGGAGCGAGAGACGCATATCCTGCTGCTCGACCTGGACCAGTTCAAGGAGGTCAACGATACGCTGGGTCATTCGGTCGGCGATGAGCTGTTGCGGGCCGTCGCGCTCCGACTGACCACGATGCTGGGTGAGGGCGATGTGCTGGCGCGGCTGGGCGGCGACGAGTTTGCGGTCGTCCATCTGCCCGGACCCGGGACGCGCGGGCCAGAGGCCTTGGCCCGTGCGCTGATGATGAGCTTATCGAAGCCCTTCATGGTCGATGGGGTCGCGATCAAGCTGGCCGCCAGCATCGGCATCGCGGCCTCTTCGCCCACCCATGCCTCGGACAACGACCTGTTTCGCGCGGCCGATATTGCGCTCTACCGGGCCAAGGCGGAAGGACGCGGCGTGATCCGCACCTTCGACACGCCGATGGCCGAACGGGTGCAGGCGCGTCAGTCGATGAAGCTCGACCTGGAGGCGGCGCTGGGGCGGGGCGAATTGCGGCTGGTCTATCAGCCGATCATGGACATCGCCACCGGCCGCTTTGCAGGCGCGGAAGCGTTGCTGCGCTGGCGGCATCCGACGCGGGGCGATGTGCGGCCTGACGAGTTCATCCCGCTGGCCGAGGATACGGGCCTGATCGTCCCCGTCGGCAACTGGGTTCTGTCGGAGGCGTGTCGGGAAGCGTCGGCTTGGCCAGAGGATAAGACGATCGCGGTCAACCTGTCGCCGATCCAGATCCGCGACGAAACGCTGCCCCGGCGCGTCGTGGGTGCGCTGGCCGAGGTCGGGCTGGCGCCCGGGCGTCTGGAGCTGGAGATCACCGAATCCGTGCTCTTGAACGAAAACGAGCGCAACCTCGCCATCCTTCATGCCCTGCGCAAGGCCGGGGTTCGGATCGCGCTGGACGATTTCGGCACCGGCTATTCGTCACTGTCCTATCTGCGGCATTTCCCGTTCGACAAGCTGAAGCTGGACCGCTGCTTCGTCGGCGACGTCGGCAGCTCGCGCCAGTCGCAAGCGATCGCACGAGCAGCCGGGGAAATGGGCCGTGCCTTCGAGATGACGACGACGGCCGAAGGGGTCGAGACACAGGAGCAGCTCGACTGGCTGAGAACCAATGGCTGGTCGCAGGCCCAGGGCTGGTTCACCGGACGGCCCATGGAGGCCGCAGCAATTCGCGAGCTTTTTGCTTCGACGGCTGGCGAAGGCAATTTGGCCGAGACTCCGCCGGCGCCGCCCCAGACGATCTTGCGGACCGGTTAGCGGCAGCCCCTCTGGCACGAAAGGAGCCCCCGGCGGCTTAGCCACCGGGGGTTCGCTTTCTCGGAGTTGGCCACGACCGGATCGCGGCCACGCCCGGTCAGAAGTTCGTCGTGATCGAGAACTGGATATAGCGTCCGTAGATGTCGTAGAAGTTGACCGGCGAGTTCTGCCAGCCATTGATCGAATAGGTGTTGTTGCCACCCCGCGCCGGAATGATCGGTGGGTCCTTGTCCAGCAGGTTGTTGATCGTCACGCCCAATGTCATCCGCTTGGCGATGTTCACATTCGCCGCCAAGTCGAAATAGCTGTAATTGGGAATACGCGCGAAGGTGTTCTGGACCGTGCGACGGACCGTGCCGCTCTGGGTGGCCGAGATGTAGCGCCAATTCAGCGATACCTGGAACAGACCGTCTTGACCGGTGAACGTGCCGCGCAGGTTATGACGCCACTTCGGAATGGGATTACCCACGCCGTCGCCGAAATATCCTACGCTACCCGACTGGTTGCTGATCGAGGCCGCGCTGGTGACCAGGCCGCCGTTGAAGTCGGTGGCAAAGGTGCCCGAGCCGACCGGCAGGTCGTAATGACCCTGGAAGTCATAGCCGGTGGTACCGATCTGGTTGGGCACGTTCAGCACGAGCGAGCTGACATAGCCCGACGTCGGGTTGTTGATATTGCCGTACAGCGTACCGTTGCCGTTACGGACAAATTGTTGACACGAAATCTTATTCAGCTCGGTCGGATTGGCCGTATAGTCGATGCAGTTGTTAATGATCGTATCCTGATCCAGGCCGACGATCTGGTTATTGTACCTGATCTCATAATGGTCGACCGAGAAGCTGAAGCGCGGCAGGAAGCTCGGCGTCAGTACGAGGCCATAGGTCAGGGTGTTGGCAGTCTGTGGCCCCAGCGCGGGGTCGACTGCGCCGTTGCGATAGATACATCCAGCATCCGGGCAACGGATCGACACACTGCCATAGGTCGCCGGGTTGAAGCCTGGCTGCAACTGGCACGCGGCCAGGCTCGCTGCCGGGGCACCGCCGGTTGCGGTCGATGCACCGCAGATGTCGACGAAGTTCAGGCTGCGCGCGAAATTGATGTTCTCCGTCGCCTCGAAGACGTTGGGCGCGCGTGAGGCGAAGTTGCGCGCCACGCGGAAGCGGATGTCGCGGATCGGTGCCCAGGTCCCCTCCAGCTTCCAGGTGCTGAAGAAGGTCCGCGACGAAGTGTCGTAATTCGATGCGCGATAACCGCCGCTGAAGCCCAGCAGGTGCGTCCAGGACTGATCCTGGATCAGCGGCAGCTGGATTTCGGCTGCCAGTTCCTTGGCGGTCTGGGTGCCGCGCGAGAAGGAGGAGGGGTTGGGCGTGCCCTGGATGATCGTGTTGTAGTCGGCACTGGTGAAGTTGTTCGCAATATCGCGACGCAGCTCGGCACCCAGGCTGATCTGCACGCCGTCGGTCGCGAGCGGCGAGCGGATGCCGTATCGGCCCAAGTCGCCGCTGATATTGGCCTGCACGTCGAAGAAATAGCCGACATTGCGACGCGGTCCGTTGGGTGCATAGGCGAAGATATAATTGTAGGCGGCAGGGTCGTCCGAATCTCCGCGGAAGATGTCGAGCGGGACACAGGCCGGGTCCGAGCCGTTCACCTTCGACACGCAGGTCGGCACGCCGTTGACGCTGACGACGTTCAGCGCCTTGGCGATGTTTTCGCCCGATGGCGCCCAGTTGCGGTTGATCGCGCTCTTGACCAGGCTCTTGGCCCAGACGCCGCCAACGTCATAATGCCATGCGCCGCCGAAGTCGCCGCGCACGCCCAGGGTCGCACGATTGTAGATTTGCTGATAATCGATCGAGCGTGTCGGATAATGCTGGAAGCGATAGCCGAAGTCGATCGGCACCGTTGCTGCCGTACCCGCCAGCGCACCGCAAAGCACGCCGGCCTGCTGAGCCGACATCAGCGGGTTGTTGCAGTTCAACTGATAGCCGCCCGTGCCATTGGTCTGCTCACCGATCGTGGCGGGCAGGTACGTCCCCTGGCTGGTGTTGCGGGTATACATGTAGCTGCCGTAGATCTCTGCCCAATCGGTCGCCTTGAACGACAGAAACCCGCCCGCATTATACCGCTCATTCGCACGCAGCATCTGATAGCTGTCGTCCATGCGGTTCTGGCGATCGGTCATCGCATTTTGTGTGTTGCGATAGGGGCGGAAGACTCGGCTGCCGTCATTCGCGTTGATCTGCGGTGTTCCGCCGTTCAGATTGTAGATGTAGCCATAGCGCGAATAGAGCGTGCTATCGCAGCTCAGTGCTCCGTCGATGCCAGCCTGCAACAAGTGGCAGGCTTGGGACGAGCGAGAATTATATGGCAGGTTGTCGGTGTGGCGGTAGCTGAAGTAGCTGGACAGCGACAGGCGATCGTCGAACAGTTGGGTTCCCGCCGCAATGTTGATGGTCGCGCGCGCACCGTCATTGGCCCAGCCCAACGGCGTCGGGAAACCGCGCGACCGGGCCGTGTCCGTGACGATGTTGCTGCGGTTCAGATGGTTGAAAAAGCCGTAATTGGCATCGACCTGCAGCCCCTTGAAATTCTTCTTCAGAATGAAGTTGACGACGCCGGTCAGGGCGTCCGGGCCGTACACCGCGGCCGCCCCGCCGGTCAGCACGTCGACGCGCTGAACCAGGGCAGGGGGGATCGAGTTGACGTCGGCCGCCACTTGGCCACCCAACCGCTGACCATCGAGTAGGACGAGCGCCGCTCCGCCCGAACCGCCGATGTTGCGCAGGTTGACGCGCGCGGTGCCGTTGCCTTCGTCATCGGCCTGCGGCGCATAAGGAACGATCTGCGGTAGGCGATTGAGAACGTCCTCAATATTTACCGCGCCGCTGAGCTTGATTTCCTGGGCCGAGATCGCCTGGATCGGCGCGGCGGAGGCCAGGTTCGGATTCACGATGCGCGATCCGGTTACGACGACATCGTTCGAGCCGTTACTCGACGGGCCCGCATCGTCGGCGTTCAGGCGGACATTTTCACGCTCTGCATTTTTGCGGCTCTCGCTTTTGGCCGAATCGGACGCAGCTGGCGTCGCTTGGTCAGACTGAGCGGCGGCGGGCATGGCCCAAACGATCGCGGCGCAGCTAGTAGCGAGTAGAAACCCCTTTTTTGTCATAGTCTTCCCCCTAAAATTTGGCGAAATTGTCCGCCGTTTCCCTGTCGTATCTTCAGCTCTATCGGCCGTGTTCTTCCCGGGACGTCGCAAAAATTCTTTTGATATTTACGACGTTTCCGTCGTGCGAACCTAACGAAGTCACTTTTGTGATCAAGTCCATTAGAAGACCAATAGCAACCCGGGTGGAAGCGTCATATCATGGCGCTCAATCCCAAAAAGCGAGGCTGAGCTCAGCCTAGCAACCAGAATGGTTCGGAGGCCATGATACTTTGGCGATTCATCTAAGCATCTGAAATATATGACGAAATCTCGCGGCGCGAGAGCTGGCTGTGCCCTAAGTCATTATTTATAAAGGGAAGGGATATCGAACTTCAAAGCGATAAAAACGACACATAACCTCCATGGTTCATGGCCGACAGCATGGATGGTATAGGGCACTGTCATCTTCTGGTGTTAAATCGGGTTAGCTGACGCACCCGTCGATAGCTCGAAGCTCAATAAGGTGGGGCGACGCGAGCGCGGTGTTCGCGGGCGGCGGCGGTCCACCAGGCGAGATCGTCGGCGAAGCGCGGAAAGGCGCGGGTAAGCGATGCGCCGCCGTCTCCGGTCGGACGCCCCTCCGCATCCAGGGCGTGCCCGATGCCGCCGACCGGCAGTGTGCTCGACACCACGACCATGCCCATCTCGGTCAATGTACCGTGCCAGGCGACGCTGGCATGGGCGCCCGCCAGGCGCCCGGCCGAATAGCTGGCAATCGCCGCCGGGCGCCAGAACCATTCCTCCAGGAAATGGTCGGTCAGGTTCTTCAGGCCCGGCTGCTGGCCCCAATTATACTCGCCAGTCACGAAGACGAATGCATCGGCCGCGCGGATCTTGCCCGCCAGTTCCTCCAGCGCAGGCGGCGCTTCGCCTGCGGGATATTCCTTGTACATCCGGTCCAGCATTGGAAGGCCGATGGCCTTGGCGTCGATCAGTTCGGCCTCGGCTCCGCGTTCCCCGAACGATCGGACGAGGAAATCGGCTAGCCGGATACCCTGTCGGTCGGATCGGTAGGAGCCGTAGAAGATCAATATGCGGTCGGCCATCATGCCTCTCCCATCATGGAGCGGGTGGACCATCGGGCCGCCCGTCCAGCTTCACGCCTCGATAAACGCGAGCAGATCGGCGTTGATCCGGTCGGCACGAGTGATCGGCATGTCGGGCGGATAGCCCGGATAGGATGTAGGCACCGCACCCTTCACGACGTCTCGCGACAGCCTGCCGCTGGTGGCAAAGGGCACCATCTGATGATCCTCGCCATTCAGAACCAGCGCCCGGGCGGCGACTATGGTGATATGCCGCCTTCGACCCTTGCGGGTGCAGGCTCTGGCCCAGGCGCTGGCGAAGGCGCCCTGGGCGCGGACCTGAAGCGGTCGGCTAGCCCCGCGCGCCCGCGATATAGCGCGACACATTGTCGGCCAGCACGTTCAGCGGCACGTTGCCGCCATCGACCACCGCCTGGTCGAAGTCGCGCAGGTCGTAACGGGCCCCCAGCGCCGCTTTCGCACGGGCGCGCTGGGCGACGATCTCGGCGCGGCCGACCTCGTAACCGCAGGCTTGGCCCGGCCAGGCGCAATAGCGGTCCACTTCGCTCACCGCATTGGTGCGCGGCAGGCCGGTGGCGGCGATGAACTCGGCCAGCGCCTTGTCGCGCGACCAGCCGATCGCGTGGATGCCGGTGTCGACGATCAACCGCACCGCGCGCCATGCCAGCCCCATCAGATAGCCTAGCCGCCCCGCCGGATCGTCGGCGTACATCCCGAGCTCGTCGGCCAGCTGCTCGGAATAGAGCGCCCAGCCCTCCGAATAGGCATTGAACGCCAGGATCGATCGGATCAGCGGCAGCTTCTGCGCATATTCGCCCTGCCAGACATGGCCCGGAATACCCTCGTGATAGACCAGATCGGGAATGGTCACGCGATTGTGGATGGTCGGATCGCCCAGATTGACCCAGACCTTGCCCGGCTCGCGTCCGTCGATCGTGCCGGGGCCGCCATAGGCCGCTGGGGCACCCGCCTCCTGCGCCAGCGGCATCCGCCGGATCTCCAGATGGCCGCGCGCCAGCCGCCGGAATGCTTGCGGCAAGCGCGGGCGGATCGCGTCGATCTTCGCCTGCATATAGGCGACGATCTGTTGGCGCCCTTCGTCATTGTCGGGAAAGCCGATGCCGGGGCGACGCTGATAGGCGATGGCGCGCTCGGCGACGCTGCCCTGGGTCAGCCCTTCCTTGCGTAGGATGACGTCCATCTGTGCCTGGAGGTCGGCCAGCCGGTCGCGGCCCATCTGGTGCAGCTCGGTCGGGCTGCGGCGGGTGGTGGTCCCGGCGCGCAGGCCCCAGGCGTACCATGCGGGGCCATGCGGGCGGGTGCCCATGCCGGGCGCATCGCTCGCCACCGCCCGCTGGGCGCGCAGTTCGGCCAGCTGTCGCTCCAGCGCGGGCACGATGGCCGTCCGCACGATCTGCGCCGCGCGGCCCGTCCAGTCGCCGGGGATCGCCTTTGCCTTGCGCGCCAGCGGCCCGACCAGCGGCCCATCGGTGTTGGCCGCCTCGGCGATGGTGCGCGTCATGCCGGTGATCGTCTTGTCGAGCAGGAAGGACGGCGGCACCAGCCCCTGTTCGCGCGCTTGGCGAATCCGCACCGTCTCCCCATCCAGTTGTGCGGGCATGGCGGCGAGGCGGGCGAGATAGGCCTCCGCATCGGCGGCGTTGCGGACCGGCTGGTCGCCGTCCAGCATCTGCGGCACGTCGAGCCACGATCCGACATTCTGGATGACGCCATAGGGCGTGTTGCGCCAGTCGCCGATGGTCGCGACCCCATAAGGCAGCGCCATGCCGTCGAGCGCGGTGCGGAATGCACTTTCGACCACCGCGATGCTGGTCGCGGTCGAGGGATCGAGCCCGGTACGCGGCAACCGCGCCAGCTCCGTCAGGCTCTGCGTCAGAAAGCGCTGTCGCGCCGCCACCCCGGCGGGCGAGCGATCCTCCAGCCGCCGCCGGAGATCGGCATGAGCGCCCTCATCGACCCCAAGCGTCGTCGCCCGCTCCGGCACCAGCGGCAGCAATCCCCAAGCGATCCGATCGAGCAGCGCGCCCGCCGCATCGCCAGGTGGGACAGCCCCATGGAGCGCGGTGGCAGCGGTCAGGGCGGTGGCGCCGATCAGGGTGTCGCGGCGAGAGAACAGGCTGGTCATGCCTGATTGATGAACGGTGGTAGGTGCTGCGTCAAATCGTGCCACTTATTCGAGAGGAGGCAAATTCATTCGGAATCTAATCAGCAACTGTGCGCTGGTCCTGTAACTGCCCGCTTTCGCCCGTGTGTTCGCAAGCTGGCGTCGGTCGTCGCAATGATGGTGACGGCTGTCCGGAGGGGCAGGTACGCTAGAGAATAATATAAATGTTTTTCAGTGCCCGCAAATTATTCATTTTCAATGATGCCATTGACCCGCAGATTGTAAGCCTTGCCGATCGCTATTCCCAAGGCAGTTCAGACCCAGGCAACGTACTTGAGGCAGTAATCACATTTTCCACGGCTGGAAGTGTAACCATCGTCATGTCGAGTTTTGCCCGGCGGACCCTAAGCGCTTCCATTCGATCTGCCGCTTTGCGTCCTCCGGGTTCTGAGGGGCCCAAGTGGTATCGATACGTGCCCAACGCACTAAGCAGCTTGTCTATTGCCTTACCCCGCTCAACGTCAGTCAGATCGCCTCTTAGGGCCGCGTAGCCGTTTTGAATGCGTTGATGTAGAGCGCGCGGTGCCATAACCCGGCGACGTTCGATGGGTACGCCGGTGACAATCACTCGGCGTGCCGCAGATCGAAACTCAATCTTGTGAGTTTGGAAGCCGCGTTGGCGGATAATGCCCCTGATTTGTTCGACTAGTTCACCTCGGACGAAGGTACCAGAGATTGTCAGGTCGTCTACCCAAAGAGACATTCGGAGCCCATTGGCTTGGCAGATTGCAAATATCTCATCGAACATTGCGCGGTGTATATGCGTTATGAGTACTGGGCTAACTGGCGAGCCAAATGGCATCTTGCGGTCGATTGCGACAAGCTTGGTAAACAGTCCAGCCACATCGCTCCGCAAACCGGCGACATGGAACGCCCAGCGAAAGATATGCTCGTCAGTGGTCGAAGGGTAAAATTGTTGTATATCTAAGCTGAGGAATTGAGTCTGCTGCGCGTGATGTTCGGCATTGTCTCGTTGCGATCGACCTTTCCGCGGACTAAACAGGTATTCGGGCTGTCGAATTTTGTTCAGATGAAACTTGAGCCGCTCGTGGATAGTGCGTAATTTACCTGTTGGAACGGCTAAGTTCCGCAGCTTCAGGCCAATCTGCTTCGGCTCGCGTTTGACCCAGCGCTCCTTATCGCGGATCAGCGCTTCCAATTGATGCTTCTTCCAGCCCAACAACTCTGCCAAGTCGCGCTGAGTAAGATCTTGGACCCACGGAGAATCCTTGAAAAGGTATCGCTCGTACCGCTGCTTATGCTGCTTCACGGTCGGCGGGCTTCAGTTTTTCAAGAAGTTTCAGAACCTTATCTGCAATGATTAACTGACCACGGCGAGCAACCGGCTGGCCCTCAATCTCTTCGGCAAAGAAGAGCAACTGCGACATGCGGACCCCTATAGCGTTACTGTAAGCCTCGAGAAGGTCCATCGTCACGCTCTTACGGCCTCCCTCGATGTCTGAAATCATCGATTGAGAGACTGAAAGCTTCTTAGCCATCTCCGCCTGCGATAGGCCGCAATATAGGCGGAGGAGCCGAAGCGCTTCGTTTATCATGGCGCGCTTCGTCATGGTGCGGCTGTCCCGAGGTCACTGATCATTCGCGAAGAAAATACTTCACGAAAGTCACCACCTGACCAATCGCGATGACCACCTTGAAAAGGATGAGCCAACGTGACGGTTCCGGCGGCTTGTGCCGCTGCGTGCGAGGATGACGGCTCATTGGTTGCTCTCCTTTCGGCCACACCGACCGGCATGGTCGGCGCCCGTAGGCCAGTTTGAGAGCGCTGTTCCGGAGCGTTTATACCTCGGGGTCGCCGCGCCCGGTCCCGGGCGGGCGCGGCGCGCCGCTCCCCCGCCGAGACACAGGAAGTAGTCAAGGATTTCTCCTTACAGGGCTTTTGGCCCCAGCTTCTGACGGGTGCAGTATGAGCTACCATCGCTAGTGCAACTAATCACAACTGCGCGAAGGCTGCAAGATAGAATATCGCTCCAAGCGATATTCTATCTTTGTCTTGGCGGAAGAGGTGGGATTCGAACCCACGGATGGCTTGCACCATCGCCGGTTTTCAAGACCGGTGCCTTAAACCGCTCGGCCACTCTTCCCCGTGCGCGGTGGAGGTGCCTCTACGGCAAGCGGGCGGGCGAATCTACTGGGGATTATCGGCTATCGTGACGGGCGGAGCGCGGCTGGTTGTGCCTGGGTTGCGGTGGCGCGAGGTTCCGGCGGCGGCGCGGCTATGGCAAACAGGGTCCCATGTGGGGGACAATTACCCGGCGCGTGATGCGCCTCGGCTTCATTTCGACCTTGGCGATGCTGGTCGGCGGCGTACCGGCTCAGGCCCAGGACGAGGCCGGTTTCCAGAGCTATCTGCAACAGGTGCGTGGCACCGCGCTGGCCGATGGGGTGAGCCGCTCGACGCTGGACTCGGTCCTGCCGACGCTGACGCTCAACACGCGGGTGATCGAGCTGGACCGGCGCCAGCCCGGCGGGCCCGCCAATACCGGCTTCAGTCCCTTCGCGCCCTATAAGGCCGCGCATGTCGATGCCGCGCGGATCGGGCGCGGGCGCACCAAATATCTGGCGCAGCGCCCGCGCCTGTCGCGGATCGAGCGCGAGACGGGCGTGCCGGAATCGATCATGGTCGCCATCTGGGGTCATGAGACCAATTACGGTGCCTATACCGGCAATTTCGACCTGCTCCGCTCGCTCGCCAGCCTGGCCTATGAAGGGCGGCGGCGGCCGCTGTTCGAGGGCGAGTTCATCGCCGCGCTGAAGATGATGGACCGCGGCGTCACGCGCGACCAGCTGAAGGGCAGCTGGGCGGGGGCGACGGGCAATCCGCAGTTCCTGCCCTCCATCTATCTGCGCCTCGCACGCGATGGCGATGGCGACGGACGGGCGGACATCTGGAACAGCGAGGCCGATACACTGGCCTCGATCGGCAATTACTTCGTCAATGCCGGATGGCGGGCGGGCCAGCCCTGGGGCTTTGCGGTGACGATCCCGGCCGGGTTCGACCGCTCGATGGTCCGCAACCGGCTGATCAGCCCACGCTGCCCCCGCGTGTTCGAGCGGCATAGCGGATGGCGCACCATGGCCGAGTGGCGCGCGATGGGCATCGTGCCGCAGGGCGCAGCCTGGCCGAACGACCAGGTGCTCGCCACGCTGATGGAGCCGGACGGGCCCGGCGCGACGGCCTATCTGCTGACCGGCAATTACCGGGTCATCCTGGATTACAACTGCTCCAATTTCTATGCGTTGTCGGTGGGATTGCTGGCCGATGCGATTGCGGGTTGAGCTGATCGCCCTGTTGGCCGCGCTCTGTGCGGCACCGGTCGCGGCGGCGGGGAAGGACGATGCGCCGTCGACGCCGCGTTACGGCCAGTATGACGCGACCGGGCGGGCGAGCTGGTATGGTCATGAGCTGGCCGGGCGGCGGACCGCGACGGGCAAGCGCTTCGACCCCAACGATGTGATGATCGCGCATCGCACCCTGCCGCTCGAATCGATGGTTGAGGTGACCGATGTCGATACCGGCCGCACGATCGTCGCGCGGGTCGGTGATCGCGGGCCGGGCCGGGGTGACCGGGTGGCGGACCTGTCGCTGGGTGCGGCGCGGCTGCTCGGCACCAACAAGCGCGCGGTCGCGCATGTCCGGCTGCGCGCGCTAGCGCCGGGCGGAGGTGCTCCCGGCCTGATCCTGGCGGGCGCGACGGCGGTGGCGCCGATCGCCAAGCCCATCGCCCTCGATCCGCAGGCGGTCTACCGGGTGCAGCTGGGCAGTTTTTCCAGCCATGACCGGGCCGTGGCGCTCGCCCGCCGGTTCGACGCGCGGGCCCGTGCGGCGGGGCGTCTCTGGCGCGTCGAGCGATCGGGCATGAATGCCGATTCCGCCAAAGCCCTGCGTGACGCGGCGGTTCAGGCCGGTTATGAAGACGCCCGCATCCTGCATCAGGATTGACCTCCCGGCTCCCTTTGGTCACGGAACACCCATGAAGACCCTGTACGCATCTTTTGCCGCTCCGCTCGCCCTGGTCGCGCTCGCCACTCCCTCGATCGCGGCCGCTCCCGCCTTCGATACGCCCGCGCCGGTCGCCTTCATGAAGGACCTGTCCTCGGGCGCGATCCTGTTCCAGCGGGATGCCGATCGCCGCATGCCCCCGGCGTCGATGGCGAAGATGATGACCGTCTATGTCGCCTTCGACCTGGTGAAGAAGGGCCAGTTGAAGCTCAGCGACATGGTCGCCGTGCAGCCGGAGACGTGGAAGAAGTGGCACGGGCCGCAGGCGGGTTCGACCATGTTCCTGTCGCCGAACGAACAGGTCAGCGTCGCCAATCTGCTGTATGGTATCGTCACCCTGTCGGGCAACGACGCCTGCGTCGTACTGGCCGAGCATATCGCGGGCACCGAGCAGAATTTCGTCGAGCGGATGAACCGGACCGCCAAGCAGATCGGGCTGAACAACAGCCATTTCGGCACGTCGAACGGCTGGCCTGACGGCGGCGTGACCTATGTCACCGCGCGCGACCTCGCCGACCTGGCCGAGCACACGATCCAGGACTTCCCGCAGCTCTACAAGCAGTTCTATTCGCGTCGTGACTTCTCCTGGGGCAAGACGATGGGCGGCAACGCCATCACCCAGGCAAACCGCGATCCGCTACTCGGTCGTGTCGCCGGGGCGGACGGGCTGAAGACCGGTCATACCGAAGAGGCGGGCTATGGCTTCACCGGCTCGGCCGAGCAGAATGGCCGCCGTCTGGTGATGGTCGTCGCCGGGCTGAACAGCTTCGGCGCGCGGGCCGAGGAGTCGGTGAAGTTCATGAACTGGGGCTTTCGCGCATGGCAGGCCAAGCCGGTCGTCGCCAAGGGCAAGAAGGTCGCCGACGCCGAGGTCCAGATGGGATCGTCGAGCAGCGTCGGCCTGGTCGCGCCGCGCCAGCTTACCGTGACGCTGCCCGCCGGTCTCGACCCCGCGATCAGCGCCAAGGTCGTCTATCAGGGCCCGATCAAGGCCCCAATCAAGGCGGGCCAGCATATCGCCGATCTGGTCGTCAGCTCGCCCGACATGCCCGCGCAGCGCCTGCCGCTGGTCGCGGACAAGGATGTGAGCGAAGCGGGCTTTTTCGGCCGCGCCTGGGCCGGGCTGACCTCCTTCTTCGGTTGATCCACCCATGAACCTGCCGGTCGGCAATGACGCGGCCCAGGCCGCCTTTGCCGCCGCGCTGGGCGGCGCGAAGCTGCACCATGCCTGGCTGATCGCTGGGCCGGAAGGCGTGGGTAAGGCCAGCTTTGCGCGCGCCGCCGCCACCCGCCTGCTCGCGCGGGCGAGCGGGGCGGGGGCGCTGTCGCCTGGGCTGGCGGTGCCGGAGGATCATCCGACCGCGAAGCTGATGGCGGCGGGGTCGCATCCCGATTTCCGGGTCATGGCACGGCTGCCCAAGGATGCGGACAAGCCGGATCAGGATTTGGCCCGGTCGATCACCATCGCCCAGGTTCGTACCTTGCAACCGATGTTCGCGACCGCGCCCGCCATGGGCCCGGCGCGCGTCGTCCTGATCGACGCGATCGACGATCTGGAGCGAGGTGGGGCGAACGCACTGCTGAAGAATCTGGAGGAGCCGCCTGCGGGGACGGTGTTCCTGCTCGTCAGTCATGCGCCGGGCCGGTTGCTGCCGACGATCCGGTCACGGTGTCGGTTGCTCCGTTTCGAGCGATTGGGGGACGGTGACGTCGCGCGGGTGCTGCGCCAGCAACTGCCCGAGGCGGAGGAAGACGAGATCGCCTCGCTCGTGGCGGTGGCGGATGGTGCGCCGGGGCGGGCCTTGCGTTTCGCCGGGCTCAACATCGCCGGGCTGGACGGGGCGATCGCGCGCATCGCGGAAACCGGCGATCCGGGCAATGTCGAGCGGGTGAAGCTGGCCAAGGCACTGGCGGGGAAAGCGTCGCAGGCCCGGTATGAGGCGTTTCTGGACCGGGTGCCTGCGTTCATCGCGGGCCGTGCGCGTGGGCGCTCGGGGCCGGGATTGAAGGTCGCGCTGGATGCCTATGCGGCGGCGCAGGACCTGGCAGGCGCGGCACGCGGGCTGTCGCTCGACGCGCAGGGCACGGTGTTTGAGATGGCGGGGATCATCGCGACATTGCGGTGAAAATCGCCCTCAGGCTTTACAACCCCACCCGCTCGAAATGGCCGGGCTCGAACCCGTGGATGGCCAGTTCGGCGATCCGTGCCGCGACCACTTCCGGCGCCTTGACTGAAGCAGGGTCTTCGCCGGGATAGGCCTTGGCCCGCATCTGGGTGCGTGTCGCGCCCGGATCGACGATGGCGGTGCGGATCTTGCTGATCTCCGCCGTCTCGTCACCATAAGCGGCGAGCAGCGTCTCGAACGCGGCCTTGGATGCGCCGTACGCGCCCCAATAGGCGCGCGGCTTGCGGCCCACGGAGGAGGTTATCCCGATCACCCGCGCCGCTGCCGACTGCCGAAGCATCGGGTCGAAGGCGGAGATGAGCGCCGCCTGCGCGCTGACGTTCAGGGTCAGGACGCGCGCGAACTCCTTGGGATCGATCGCGGGCACGGCGGCCAGCGAGCCGAGCATCCCGGCGTTCAGCACCATGACGTCCAGCGCCTGCCATCGCTCGCCGATCGCGGCGGCGAGGCGGCCGATCGACTCATTCTCAGCCAGGTCGAGCGGCGCGATGGTGGCCGAGCCCCCGGCGTTGAAGATGGTCTCCTCGACCTCCTCCAACCCCTTGGGGCTCCGCGCGGTCAGGACGACATGCGCCCCCGCCGCGCCCAGCGCGATGGCCGTCGCCGCGCCGATACCCCGGCTGGCCCCGGTGACCAGCGCCAGCTTGCCGTCGAGCGGACCCGCCATCAGGCGACCCGCTCGGCCAGCATCGCGAACTGGTCGACCGTCGCGCTTTCGTCATGGTCGGTCAGCGTGGTCGGATAGTCGCCGGTGAAACAGGCGTCGCAATAGCTGGGCTTGTCGCCGCGCGCCGCGTTCAGCGCCTTGTACAGCCCCTCGATCGACACGAAGGACAGGCTGTCGGCATGGATGAAGTCGGTCATCCCGCCCAGGTCCAGCTTGGCGGCGAGCAGCTTGGCGCGCTCGGGCGTGTCGACGCCGTAGAAGCAGGAGTGACGCGTCGGGGGCGACGCGATGCGCATATGCACCTCGGCCGCACCCGCTTCGCGCATCATCTGCACGATCTTCAGGCTGGTGGTGCCGCGCACGATCGAGTCGTCGATCAGAACGACCTTCTTGCCTTGGATCAGCGCGCGGTTGGCGTTGTGCTTCAGCTTGACGCCCAGATGGCGAACCTTGTCGCCCGGCTGGATGAAGGTGCGGCCGACATAGTGCGAGCGGATGATGCCCAGCTCGAACGGAATGCCCGAGGCCTGGGCATAGCCGATGGCCGCAGGGACGCCGGAGTCGGGCACCGGAATGACCAGATCGGCGTCGACCGGCGCTTCAAGGGCCAGCTGCGCACCGATCTCCTTGCGCACCGAATAGACCGACTGGTCGCCCGCGATCGAATCGGGGCGGCTGAAATAGACCCACTCGAAGATGCAGGGGCGGGCATCGACCGCCTGGAAGGGGTGGATCGAGCGGATTTCCGTGCCCTGCACGATGACCAGCTCGCCGGGCTCGACTGCACGCTCGAAGGTCGCGCCGCACACGTCGAGGGCCACGGTCTCGGACGCGAAGATCACCGCGCCGTCCAGGCGGCCCATGACCAGCGGCCGGATGCCCAGCGGATCGCGGCAGGCGATCATGCCCTCGGGCGTCATCACGATCAGCGAATAGGCGCCCTCGACCTGCTTCAGCGCGTCGATGAACCGGTCGAGCAGGGTGCGATAATTGGAGGTCGCGACGAGGTGGATGATCGTCTCGGTATCGCTGGTCGATTGGAAGATCGACCCGCGACGGACGAGCTCGCGACGCAGCTTCATCGCGTTGGAGATATTGCCGTTATGCGCGATGGCGAAGCCGCCGGTCGACAGGTCGGCATAGAGCGGCTGGACGTTGCGCAGCGCGGTTTCGCCGGTGGTCGAGTAGCGAACGTGGCCGCAGGCGACTTCGCCCGGCAGACCACGGATCACGTCGTCACGGTCGAAATTGCCCGCGACATGACCCATCGCGCGGTGGGTGTGGAACAACGTGCCGTCGAAGCTGGTGATGCCGGCCGCTTCCTGCCCGCGATGCTGGAGCGCATGCAGGCCGAGCGCGGTCAGCGCGGCCGCGCCGCTGGCGCCGGACACGCCGAAAATGCCGCATTCCTCGCGGAGTTTGTCGTCGTCGAAGGGGTTGGTGGTCAGCATGGGAGAGGCGCTCGCAACGTTCGCAACTAAGGGGCAGACGGGGCGCATATAGGAATGTGATCCGGGTTTGTCGCCTGTTTGTCATCATCGCCCGGATCATTTTCGCGGACGCTGCGTTTCGGAGGCCGAAAACAGGAGATGCCATATGGCGCGCGATCATGGCCCTCAGATCAAGGATGATGCCCTGTACGAGGAACTGCGCAAGCAGGGCGAGTCCAAGGAAAAGGCGGCGCGCATTGCCAACGCAAAGGCCAAGGGCACGCTGGAGCATCGCTCGACGCATTTGGAGGATCGCACCAAGGACGATCTGATGAAGGAGGCGCGCAAGATCGGGATCGTGGGGCGCTCGGAGATGAACAAGGCGGAGTTGGTCGAGGCGATTCGCGGTCACGGTTGACCGGCGGTGGATGACTTCCGCCCCGGTCCGCTTTAATCTGGGCGGATGGCCGACAAACGCGATACCGGGCTGACGCTCGATCCCAAATTCGATTCCAACGGATTGCTGACCGCGATTGCAACCGACCGCGCGAGCGGCGAGTTGCTGATGGTCGCACATATGAATGCCGAGGCGCTGGCAGCGACGCGAACCAGCGGCGAGGCGCATTTCTGGTCAAGGAGCCGGGGGCGGCTCTGGAAGAAGGGCGAAACGTCGGGCCATGTCCTGCGCGTCGTCGAGATGCGGATCGATTGCGACCAAGATGCGCTCTGGCTGATTTGCGAACCGGCGGGGCCTGCCTGTCACACCGGCGCACGGAGCTGCTTCTTTCGCCGAATCGAGGGCGACGGACTGGCCCCGATCGCGTGAGACGCTCCGTCCTGGCGCTGGTGGCGACGCTGGTGCTCGCGGGTTGCGGGCAGGGCGCGGACAGCATCGACAATGCGGCGGGGGATCGGCTGGAGACAGCCAGCATCGCAGCGGGCCTGGTTGCCGATCCGGCCGCCGTGCCGCTCGATGGGATGTGGTCACGCGATACCGACCGAATGTGTATCCTGCCGCGCGGGGCAAAGGACGGCGATCCGGTGCGGCGGATCGGCGTGGTGCTCGATTATGGCGAGGGGCAGGGCTGCGTCGCCTCGGGGACACTGGAGCGGTCGGTGACCGAGTTGAAGGTCGCGCTCGGCGCGTGTCGTTTCCGTGCGCGCTTCGATGGCGACAGTATCCAGTTTCCCGCTGGCCTGCCGACCGAGTGCAATACGCTGTGCACCGGCCGAGCCACTTTGTCGGCGCTGATCGTCGAGCGGATCAGCACCTCGGTCGCAGAGGCGCGCGCGTTGCGCAGCCCCGGTGGCAAGGCGCTGTGCGTCGATTGACGTTCACGTAAAGGGCATATAGCGTTTGCGCCATGACCAAGGTCGCCGCCTCCGCCGAACCGCTGCCCCGCGCCGATCGCGACGATTATTCGATCACCGAATTGTGCAGCGAATTCGGCGTGACCGCGCGTGCGCTGCGCTTCTATGAGGATGAAGGGCTGATCTCGCCGGAGCGGCGCGGCACGCAGCGTATCTATTCGCAGCGGGACCGGGCGCGGCTTGCCTGGATCTTGCGCGGCAAGCGGGTGGGATTCAGCCTCGCCGATATTCGCGAGATGATCGACCTGTATGACCTGGGCGACGGTCGCCGCCAGCAGCGCGAGGTCACCATCGCCCGCTGCACCGCCAAGATCGAAACGCTCGAGGCGCAGAAGCGCGACATCGACGCCGCGATCGCCGAGCTGACCGAGTTTGTCGCGCTGGTCGAATCGCATCGGGAATAGGGCGGGGCGCAATCTGGGTAAGGACTGTGGCCGCCTTCCACTGGCTTGCGACTGGACCCCGGCCTTCGACGGGGCGGGTGTAAATTTTGAGATGCGAAGCCCTATAGTGGGGGCGTTTTGGGTTTGGCCTCGGCTGGCGTCGTGCTGGCGCGACGGACGCCGGTCAATTCGTCCGTAGGGGTCGGTGTCGGCGTTGGACTGGGCTGCGGCGTTGGAGTGGCTATCGGGGCAGTCGTCAGGGGCGTACGCTTCATACAGCGCGGCCCCTTGAACGCGGTATAGATGCCGCAATTCCACAGCGTCCGCTCCAGCCCGATCCCGGCATCGCGGAAATAGCTGAACGCCATCGTCTCCATCTGGGCCTGATTGAGCGGCACCGAAGAGGCCGTCGTGGCAGCGTCGCGCCATGCCATGATCGTGCAATGCTTGCGCGGCCCGCACAGGGTCGTGGCCAGAGCCGGGAAACCATCGGGCGAGAGTCCGGCGGGCAGGGTGATGAGGAAGGTGTCGGGTTCGCTGGCGAGCGGTGCCATGGTCCCCGTCGCCACCGCTCCTTCGGCCAGGGCGGCCCCCGCTTCGTCGCTGGCATCCGTCCCAGCCCGGTGCGCGGGCGAGAAGGGGGCCAGATGCTCGATGACCGGCTCGCCCGGCACCAGATGCCGGTTGAAGGCGGGCGGTGTGCCCCACCAGCCGGACCAGCGGAAGAACAAATGGCTGCCGACACGGGCGACCTTGTCCAGGCTCGCCTGCCAATAGGGGACGACCCAGTCGGTATGGTAATGGGTCGCATGGCCGACTGGGCGGAAAACCTTTCCGTTCAGCGCCATCGTCGCGATCTCGCGAGCGCGGGTCCAGGCGGCTTCCGGCGGTTGCCATTTGGTCAGCGCTCCGTCGCAAGAGAAGGTGAACTGGCAACCGGTCGGGCGCTTCTGCCCCTCGAACACGACGCCGCACACTGTCTTGGGAAAAGCGGGGTGGCGCAGGCGATTGAGAACGACCTGCGCCACCGCCTGCTCGCCCTTGGCGTCGTCGCCCGCCTCGTACAGCACGCCCGCCGCCAGGCAGTCGAGCGCGCGCGCTTTGTCCTCGGGTGACCCGCGATAGATGAACGGGCGCGCCGCCGGGTTTGGATCGGTCGAGAAGGGTACGCCTTCATTATAGGCGCGTGCTTCGTCCGGGGTCATGTCGATGAACGACACCGGCTCGACCGGGGGCAGTTCGGCCGGCGGCACGACGCGTGGTGCCTGGCGCAGCCGCTCAAGGGCGGCGCCGTGCGCCTTGGGGATGGCGGGCGCGTTCGCCACAAGCAAAGCCGGTACGACGCTGGCCGTACCGGCGATGGCAAATAGTGCCGTGCGGATGCCGCCGCGCGGCCGATCAGCGGTGCTCACTGTTCGGGCAGGAAGTCCGGCACCGACAGGTAACGCTCGCCCGTGTCATAGTTGAAGCCGAGCACGCGTACGCCCTCGGGCAGGTCGGGCAGCTTCTGCAGGATCGCCGCCAGCGTCGCGCCCGACGAGATGCCGACCAGCAACCCCTCTTCACGGGCCGAGCGGCGGGCCATGTCCTTAGCGACGTTCGCATCGACCTCGATCACGCCGTCGATCGCCTGGGTGTGGAGGTTGGCCGGGATGAAGCCCGCGCCGATGCCCTGGATCGGGTGGGGACCCGGCTGGCCGCCCTGAATGACCGGTGAGGCGGCGGGCTCGACCGCATAGACCTTCAGTTGCGGCCATTCCTTCTTCAGCGTCTCGGCGACGCCGGTGATATGGCCGCCGGTGCCGACGCCGGTGATGATGACGTCGATCGGCGAATCGCGGAAGTCGTTCAGGATTTCCTGCGCGGTCGTGCGAACATGCACGTCGATATTCGCCGAGTTCTCGAACTGCTGCGGCATCCAAGCACCAGGCGTCTCGCGCACGATCTTCAGCGCGCGTTCGATCGCGCCCTTCATGCCCTTTTCCCGCGGCGTCAGGTCGAAGGTCGCGCCATAGGCCAGCATCAGGCGGCGGCGCTCGATCGACATGGATTCGGGCATCACCAGGATCAGCTTGTAACCCTTGACCGCCGCGACCATCGCCAGGCCGACGCCGGTATTGCCGCTGGTCGGCTCGACGATGGTGCCGCCGGGCTTCAGATCGCCGCTGGCTTCCGCCGCCTCGATCATCGCCAGCGCGATGCGGTCCTTGATCGACCCGCCGGGGTTCGAGCGTTCCGACTTGATCCAGACCTCCGATCCGGGGAACAGCCGCTGGATCTTCACATGCGGCGTGTTGCCGATCGTCTCCAGGATGGTGTTGGCCTTCATGGCTTGGCTTCTCCGTGGCTAGGTTCGGTTGCAAGGATTTCAGGAGGATCAAAGGTTCGCGCCCGCCGGAGTTCCGGGAACAGCCGCGACCACAGCAGGGTGACGCCGATTGCACCCAGCCCGCCGAACACCACAGCGCCGACGGGGCCGAGGATGGAGGCCATGACCCCGCTCTCGAACTCGCCCAGTTCGTTCGAGGCGGAGATGGTCAGTTGCGACACCGCGCTCACCCGGCCGCGCATGGCGTCGGGTGTGTGAAGCTGGATCAGCGACTGGCGGACATAGACCGACACCATGTCGGCGCCGCCCGCGCAGATCAGTGCGGCCAGGCTGAGGAGAAAGGCGGGATGGACGAAGATGGTCGTGCCGCCCAGCGCCAGCGTCCCCGTGCTCAACCCCAGCGCGCCGGTGATGTGGCTGGCGATGCCGAAGGTCAGGATCGACAGGCCGAACACGACGACCGCGATCAGCATCTTCACCCCGACATTCTGCGTCATCGGCTTGAACGAGAACCAGATGGCGGTCGAGGCCGCGCCGATCCCCATGCCTGCCGCCAGGACGCCCAGCCCCTGCGATCCGACATGCAGGATGTCGCGCGCATAGACCGGCAACAGCGAGGTTGCCCCCGCCAGCAGCACCGCGAACAGATCGAGCGTGATCGCCGCCTGCACCAGCCGGTTGCGGCGGACATAGCTGAACCCTTCGACGATTCGGGCCAGCGGGCGATGGTCGGTCTGTGCGGGCGGCTGCGGCACCGGGCCGATAAGGAAGATGCAGAACAGCGCGATCGCGAACAACAGGGTCGCCACGCCGTACGCGAATTCCGGGTGGACGGCGTAGAGCAGGCCGCCGACGCTCGGTCCCGCGATCGTGCCGACCTGCCACGCGATCGAACTGACCGCGATGGCGGTGGGCAGGCTCTCGCGCGGCACCAGATTGGGGGCGAGGGAGGAATAGGCTGGCCCCGAAAAGGCGCGTGCGATGCCGAAGGCGACGGCGGCGGTGAAGAGCGCCGCCAGGCTCAGATGCCCCGTTCGGGTCAGCAGCCAGAGCGCCGCTGCGGTCAGCACCAGCAGCGCGGTCGTCGCCCGCACGATCCAGCGCCGGTCGACGCTGTCGGCGACCAGCCCGGTGATCGGGGTCAGCAGGAACAGCGGCACGAACTGCGCGAAACCGATCATGCCCAGCATGAAGGCGGCTTGGCGCACGTCCATGGTCTCGCGCGCCAGGTTATAGACCTGCCATCCGATCACGATCGACATGGCGGAGACGGCAATGGTTCCGCTGAACCGCGACAGCCAATAGCTGCGGAAATTGGCAATGCGGAACGGGTGTAGGGGTTTGTCCATGGTTGACGCGCGTTGTAGGCTGTGGTTCGCCGACAAGGCAACCGAGGCAAAGCTATTCTCCCCTAAATTCCCGCTGTCCGGGTGGGAATTCAAAGGGGGAATTGAGTTTCCTGACAAAGCGCGCCAATAGGCTCGCATCCTTCCCCAACGGAAACAAAGGTGTTCCCGACTGTGGCAAAAGCTCCAAGCCGTACCAGCGAGCCCCCCATTCCCAATCGGGAGCGTCCCGCCGAACCGCAACCGTTCCAGGCTACCAAGGAACAGTTGCTGGATTTCTACAAGCAGATGCTCCTGATCCGCCGCTTTGAAGAAAAGGCGGGTCAGCTCTATGGCCTCGGCCTGATCGGCGGTTTCTGCCATCTGTATATCGGCCAGGAAGCCGTGGCGGTGGGTCTCCAGTCGGCGCTCGACGGCGACAAGGATTCGGTCATCACCGGATATCGCGACCATGGTCATATGCTGGCCTATGGCATCGATCCCAAGGTCATCATGGCCGAGCTTACGGGGCGTGCCGCCGGCATCTCCAAGGGCAAGGGCGGGTCGATGCACATGTTCTCGACCGAGCATAAATTCTACGGCGGCCACGGCATCGTGGGCGCGCAGGTGTCGCTGGGCACCGGCCTGGCGTTCGGGCACAAGTATAGCAATGACGGCGGCGTCTGCCTCGCCTATTTCGGCGATGGTGCTGCCAATCAGGGCCAGGTGTACGAGAGTTTCAACATGGCCGAGCTGTGGAAGCTCCCGATCATCTTCGTGATCGAGAACAACCAGTACGCCATGGGCACCGCGGTCAACCGCGCCTCGTCCGAGGACCAGTTGTATCGCCGTGGCGAGAGCTTCCGCATCCCCGGCATCCAGGTCGACGGCATGGACGTGCTGGCGTGCCGCGGTGCGGCCGAAGAGGCGTTGGCCTGGGTCCGTGCGGGCAAGGGTCCGGTCATCCTCGAGATGAAGACCTATCGCTATCGCGGTCACTCCATGTCCGACCCCGCAAAGTATCGCAGCCGCGAGGAAGTGCAGGGCGTGCGCGACAAGTCCGATCCGATCGATCACGTGAAGCGTCTGCTCGAAGAGCAGGGCGTGACCGAGGCCGATCTGAAGGTCCTGGAGCAGGACATTCGCAAGCAGGTCAACGAAGCGGCGGACTTCGCCGAGCAGACCCCCGAGCCCGATGTGGCTGAACTCTACACTGAAGTGCTGGTGGAGCGTTACTGAGATGGCGATCGAGATCAAGATGCCGGCCCTTTCCCCGACCATGGAAGAGGGCACGCTCGCCAAGTGGCTCGTGAAGGAAGGCGATACGGTCAAGTCCGGCGACATCATGGCCGAGATCGAGACCGACAAGGCGACGATGGAATTCGAAGCCGTTGATGAAGGCGTGATCGCCAAGATCCTGGTCGCCGAGGGCACCGACAATGTGAAGGTCGGTACCGCCATCGCGCTGCTGGCCGAGGAAGGCGAGGACGTCGCGTCCGCCGCCGCCTCGGGTTCGCGTTCGGGCGATGCGGCCAATGCCGCGCCGAAGAACGAGGCGACCGACCACAAGGCCCCGCCGATGCCGGAAGGCGCGGCTGCGGCCGAGCAGGAAAGCGGCACCCAGAAGCTGGTCGCCGCAGCCGAGCAGGAAGCGCCCGCCTCGCCGGAAATCCCGGAAGGCACCGAGATGGTGAAGCTGACCGTCCGCGAAGCGCTGCGCGACGCGATGGCCGAGGAAATGCGCGCCGACGACCGCGTCTTCGTGATGGGCGAGGAAGTCGCCCAGTATCAGGGCGCGTATAAGGTTACCCAAGGCCTGCTGGACGAGTTCGGCGACCGTCGCGTGATCGACACGCCGATCACCGAATATGGCTTTGCCGGTGTCGGCACCGGTGCCGCCATGGGCGGCCTGCGCCCGGTCATCGAGTTCATGACGTTCAACTTCGCCATGCAGGCGATCGACCACATCATCAACTCGGCCGCCAAGACCAACTATATGTCCGGTGGCCAGATGCGCTGCCCGATCGTGTTCCGTGGCCCCAATGGTGCCGCCAGCCGTGTCGGTGCGCAGCACTCGCAGAACTACGGTCCGTGGTACGCTTCGGTCCCCGGCCTGATCGTGATCGCGCCCTATGACGCGGCCGATGCCAAGGGCCTGTTGAAGGCCGCGATCCGTTCGGAAGACCCGGTCGTGTTCCTCGAGAACGAGCTGATGTACGGTCGTTCGTTCGATGTGCCCAAGCTCGACGATTTCGTCTTGCCGATCGGCAAGGCGCGGATCATGCGCGAGGGCAAGGACGTGACGCTCGTCTCCTATTCGATCGGCGTGGGCGTCGCGCTCGAAGCCGCCGAGAAGCTGGCCGCCGAGGGCATCGACGCCGAGGTCATTGACCTGCGCACGCTGCGTCCGCTCGACACCAAGACGGTGCTGAAGTCGCTCGCCAAGACCAACCGTCTGGTTGTGGTCGAGGAAGGCTGGCCGACCTGTTCGATCGCATCGGAAATCACCGCCGTGGTGATGGAAGAAGGGTTCGACGACCTCGACGCACCGGTGCTGCGCGTGACCAACGAGGACGTGCCGCTGCCTTATGCCGCCAACCTCGAAAAGCTGGCGCTGGTCGACGCGAACAAGGTCGTCGCGGCGGTCAAGAAGGTGACCTATCGCGGCTGAGCCGTGGAGTAACCTTCTGGTTTGAAAGGGGCCTTCCGCGAAACCGGGAGGCCCTTTTTCATGCGCGTCACCTGTGCGAAGGGCAGGGGATGACCGACGTTTCTGCCGCCGCCCCGCCCCCGCCCGCCATCGAAGCGGTGATGCGCGAACAGGCGCTGGCGGTGGTCTATGCGCCCGCATCGGCACGGGACGGATTTGCGGCGCTGCTGGATCTCGACCACCAACTCGCCTCGATCCTGCAAAGCACGACCGAGCCGATGATCGGCCAGATGCGGCTGACCTGGTGGTTTGAGGCGCTGGAGAAGCTCGACCGCGAGCCTGCCCCCGCGCATCCGGTTTTGCAGCGGCTGGCGGGATCGGTGCTGCCTGGTGGAGTCCGGGGGGCGGATCTGGCGCCGATGATCGAGGGGTGGGAGGCGCTGCTCGATGATGGCGAGGCGCTGGACGACGAGCGGGTCGCGCGGCATGCCGAGGCACGGGGCGGGGTATTGTTCGCCTCCATCGGGCGTTTGCTGGGCGGTGCGGATTGGGAAGTTCTCGGGATCGCCTGGGCCATGGCCGATCTGGCGAGGCATATCGGCGACAAGCCGGTGGCGGAGCGGATCGGTGTACAGGCGTCGGGCGCGTTGGATACCGCGCTGTCATCGAAACGGGGGCGGGGGACGCGGGGACTGAGCGGCTTGGGCGTTCTGTCCCGTGAGAGTCTGCGCCACCCGGATCGCCTACCGGGTCATCCACTACGTGCCGCGCGGTTGGCTTGGCACGGCCTGACGGGACGCTGACCCACTGCGCCTCAAGATAAAGCCGTACCCCGGCGAAGGCCGGGGTCCAGTTGCACTGCAACCAAGAATGCGAGGCATTGCCTCCCTCGCCCGTCCGTGGCGCCTCATAGGCCGAGTAGAGACTGGACCCCGGCCTTCGCCGGGGTACGAGCAGGGGCGACGGCCAAGGGAATCGCCTTGCCGCCCATGCCTAACCCCGGTTAACCATAGCCCGTTCGACGGGGGAGACGAAACCGATGTGGCGCTATCTGGCCGGTGGCTTGGGCACGCTCGTGCTGGTGGGGGCAGGGCTGTTCCTATGGGGTAGCCGACCCGACACACCATCCCCGCTCCCCGCCGCAAGCGCCGCCACGGCGGCCTCCCCGCAAACCGCCGAGGACGACGCGCCCTTACCCGAAGCCTCCGCCCGCACGCGCGAGCAGAAGCGCTTCGACCGATACGACAAGGACCGCGATGGCACGATCACCCGCGAGGAATATCTCGCCGCCCGGCGCAAGGCCTATGCCAAGCTGGACCGCGACGGTGACGGTAAGCTGAGCTTCGACGAATGGGCGATCAAGGCCACGACCAAATTCGCCACCGCCGACCGCGACAAATCCGGCGCGATGAACCCCGCCGAATTCGCCACCACCGCCGTCAAGCGTCGACCGGCTGCTCGGCGGGACTGTCCTCCGGCACGAACGGCACCGGCTGAGGTACAGGAGGCGGGCCCGGCGGAAGAGAGTTGAGCCAGCCGGGCAGGGCCTCGCGCGCGCGGTCGGTGTACATCCGCTTGCGGTCGGCCTTCTTGGTCCGGCCGGGAATGGGCGGGAACAGGCCGAAGTTGACGTTCATCGGCTGATAGGTCTCGGCCTCCGCCAGCCCGGTGATATGGCCGAGCAGCGCACCCAGAGCCGTCTCGACCGGCGGCGGCGCAATGGTCTTGCCGGTCAGTTCGGCGGCGGCGAAACGCCCGGAGAGCAGGCCGATCGCCGCGCTCTCGATATAACCCTCGCACCCCGTGATCTGGCCTGCGAAACGCAGGTTCGGCCGCGACTTCAGCCGCAGCGTCGCGTCGAGCAGTTCGGGCGAGCGGATGAACGTGTTGCGGTGCAAGCCCCCCAGCCGCGCGAACTCGGCCTTTTCCAGGCCCGGAATGGTGCGGAAGATGCGGATCTGCTCGGCATATTTCAGCTTGGTCTGAAAACCGACGATATTCCACAGCGTGCCCGCCGCATTGTCCTGGCGCAGCTGGACCACGGCATAGGGCCAGCGCCCGGTACGCGGATCATCCAGCCCGACGCCCTTCATCGGCCCGAAGCGCAGCGTCTCCACCCCGCGTTCGGCCATCACCTCGACCGGCATGCAGCCGTCGAAATAGGGCGTGTCCTTTTCCCACTCGCGGAACTCGGTCTTCTCGCCGTCGAGGAGCGCCTGATGGAAGGCGTAGTACTGCTCCTTGTCCATCGGGCAGTTGATGTAATCCTTGCCCGTGCCCTTGTTCCAGCGGCTCTGGAACCAGGCGACGTCCATATCGATCGACTCGCGGTGGACGATGGGGGCGATGGCGTCGAAGAAGGCCAGCGCTTCCGCACCCGTCGCCTCGCCGATCCCGCCTGCCAGTGATGGCGCGGTCAGCGGGCCGGTTGCGATGATCGCAGGGCCATCCGGCAACGCATCGATCCGTTCGCGGACGATGGTGATGTTGGGATGGGCCTCCAGCGCCGCGGTCACGCCGCCCGAAAAACCGTCGCGATCGACCGCCAGTGCCGAGCCGGCGGGTACCGCATGGGTGTCGCCCTTGGCCATGATGATCGAGCCGAGCGCGCGCATCTCCTGATGCAGCAACCCGACCGCGTTGGAGGTTGCGTCGTCGGACCGGAAGGAGTTGGAGCAGACCAGCTCCGCCAGGTCGCCGCCATGATGGGCGGGGGTGGTGTCCGCCCCGCCGCGCATTTCGGACAGGCGCACCTTCAGGCCAGCCTCGGCGAGCTGCCAGGCGGCTTCCGAGCCCGCGAGCCCGCCGCCGATCACATGAATGTCATAGGTCATCGCGCCGCCTTAAACCCGGACGGCCCCGGTTGGAAGGACTTGGCGTGAGGGAGCAGGCTCCCCAAGTCGGTGATATGACCACCATCTTCACCATCGGTTACGAGGGCGCGACCGTCGATGGCTTCCTTGCAACGTTGAAATCGGCCGGGGTCGAGCGGCTGATCGACGTTCGCGCGCTGCCGCTGTCCCGGCGTCCGGGCTTTTCCAAGTCACCGTTGGCCGCCGCGTTGAAGGAGGTCGGCATCGACTATGTCCATCTGAAGGATTTGGGCACCCCCAAGCGCGGGCGCGATGCGGCCAAGAAGGGCGACGTGGGCACATTGCGCGAAGTCTATGACGATCAGCTCGCCTTGCCCGAAGCGCAGGCCGCCGCCGCGCGGATGCTCGATCTGGCGGGGGAGAAGGCCAGCGCGCTACTGTGTTTCGAGCGCGATCCCTGTCACTGCCACCGGACGCTGTTGCTGGAAGCGGTGGGGCAGGGGGTGAGCGTGGTCGATCTCTACGTCTGACCGCTCAGACGGCGACCGTCTGGATGAAATCGGCGGTGCGGGTGCGCAGCGTCTGAATGGTCTGGCCCAGCGCATCGGCCAGGGTCAGGAGCGCGCCCGCATCCTCGTCGATGCGTGTCGCGTCCGCCTCGATCTGGCGGACCTGCTGCCCAATCTGATGGGCTGAGGCGACCGACTGGTCGACATTGGCGGCAATGGCGGTGGTCGCGATCCCCTGCGCCGCGACCGCCTGGTCGATCGAATGCGATAGCGTGCCGATCGCGTCGACCGCCCGATTGAGCTGGGACTGTTCGGCCAGCAGGGCGTGGAGATGCGTCTTCACCTCCGAGACGTTCCGCGTCGCGTCCTGCGCGGCCTCGCGGGTCTGGCCGGCCAGCGCCTTCACCTCATGCGCGACGACTGCAAAACCACGGCCCGCATCCCCGGCGCGTGCCGCCTCGATCGCGGCATTGAGCGCGAGCAGGTTGGTGCGAGCAGCCACGCCTTCGATCAAGGCGAGCAGCGTGTCGATGGCGGTCGCGCTGTCGGCCAGCGCGTTGGCGCGCCGATCGGTCGCGGCGATCTGGTGACGGACCGCATCGCGGATGTCGCGGGCCTGGTCCATGTCGCGGGTGATCGCGGCAAAGGTGTTCGCCAGACCGTGCCCCCGCGCCGCGATGTCGCCCAGCGCCTTGCCGGTATCGCCCATCGCCTGGGTCATACGTTCGGCCCCGGCATGGGTGTCGTTGGCATAGCCGCCCAGCTCGCGCGCCATGCGGCCCATGTCGCCGGTGGCGCGAAGCAGCGTGTCGGATAGCGTCGCAACCTCCGCCATATAGGTCCGCGCGGCCATGTCCATGCGCTCCGACCGGGCGATGCGCTCGCGGGCCAGGGCCGTCTGGGCATCGGCGGCCTGCCGGGCCAAGGTCGCGGCGTCCAACGTCCCGGCAAAGCAGCCCTTGTCGGTCAGGATCAGCGCGTCGGGCGCGCCCCAATCGGCATGCAGCGTCAGCTTGACGGCGAGCGGCGTGTCGAGGTCGCAACAGGGATGGGTACGGACATAGGCGGTCAGGCAGGACCCGAAATCGGGGTTCTGCAGCAGGGCATGGCCAAAGGGATTGTAGAGCAGCCCCTTGACATCCCGCTCCCGGATCGCCCCGACCGGTCTTCGTTCGGCGTCGAGAACCGGCAGCAGGCGCATGTCGGGATGCTGGCGAAACAGCGCGATTGCGGCGGTCAGCGATTCATCGTCGCCGATCACCGGGCACTCGGCCGTTTGCGGCCAGGTAGAGAAGACAGGCGGCTTCATCGCCCCGCTTCTCTACCGGCCAAGGGTAAACGCGATCTTAGGGTTTGGTGACGTTTCGATGACGAAACGTGGTTCAGCCGGTGATGGGCAGCCGGACCGATCCATCCTCTTCGCGCTTCATCGGGCCATAGGCCACCACCGCCGATAGCGGCAGGGGGGCATAGAGATGCGGGAAGAGCTGGCCGCCTCGGCTCTCTTCCCATTTCACCGCCTCGCCCATCGCCTCCAGATCGACAGCTGCGATGTGCAGGTCGGTCTGTCCGGCGAAATGCTTGTCGACCGTCTCGGTCAGCTGGGCGGCGGTGGAGAGGTGGATATAGCCATCGGCCACATCCACCGGAGCGCCCGCAAAGACGCCTTCCTGCTCCAGCACCGCCATCTGATCGGCGGTCAGCACCTTATAGGCGGTGGCGGGGTGGTTCATTCACCATCCTCCGGCCCGGCCGCCAGGTTCTCGCCGACGACCGCATCCGGCTCGGGCGCGATCTCGGGGGTGCCGTCGGCCAGGTTCATCTCAGCGTCCTCTTCGGTTTCCTCGATGCGCGCGGCAGAGACGACATGCTCGCCCGGTGCGACGTTGAAGAGCCGCAGACCCGCCGAGCCGCGCCCGATGACGCGCAAGCTCGCCAGCGACATGCGGATCAGCTTGGCCTGGTCGGTCACCAACATCAGCTGATGCCCCTTGGCGGCCGGGAAGCTGGCGACGACATCGCCGTTACGGGCGATATTGTCGATGTTGGTGATGCCCTGACCACCGCGACCCGTGCGGCGATATTCATAGGCCGAGGACAGCTTGCCATAGCCATTGGCGCAGACGGTCAGGATGAACTGCTCGCAATTGCGCAGCTCGTCATACCGCTCGACCGACAGCTCGGGCTCGCCTTCCTTCTCACCCTTCCAGGGGGCGAAGCGCAGATAAGCCTCACGCTCTTCCTGGGTGGTGCCGACCCGGTGGAGGACGGACAGCGAGATGACCTCGTCGGCGTCCTTCAGCGTGATGCCGCGCACACCAGTAGAGGTGCGGCTCTGGAACTCGCGCACGTCGTCCGCCGCAAAGCGGATCGCCCGGCCGCAACGGGTGGCGAGCAGCACGTCGTCCTCGGCACCGAGCAGCGCGACGCCGATCAGGCGATCCTCGCTCTCGTCGTCGAAGCGCATCGCGATCTTGCCGTTCGAGGGCACGTTGGTGAACGCATCCATCGAGTTGCGGCGCACGGCACCCTTGGCGGTGGCGAACATGACGTGGAGCTTGCCCCACTCCGCCTCGTCCTCCGGCAGCGGCAACACGGTCGAGATGACCTCGCCCGGTGCCAGCGGCAACAGGTTGACCATCGGCCGTCCGCGCGTGGCAGGCCCGCCCTCGGGCAGGCGCCACACCTTGTAGCGATAGACCTTGCCATGGTTCGAGAAGAACAGGACCGGCGTGTGGGTGCTGGTCACGAACAGCTCGGTGACGACGTCCTCGTCCTTGGTCGCCATGCCCGAGCGGCCCTTACCGCCCCGGTTCTGCGCGCGGAAGGCATCGAGCGGGGTGCGCTTGATATAGCCCTGCATGGTCACGGTAACGACCATGTCCTCACGCTCGATCAGGTCCTCGTCGTCGATGCCATCGGCGGCGGCGGCGATTTCCGAGCGGCGCGGGGTCGCGAACTGGTCGCGGATCGCCACCAGCTCGCCGCGCATGACCTCGTACAGCTTCACACGGTTGGCGAGGATTTCGAGCAGCTCGGTGATCGAGTCCGCCAGACCCTTCAACTCGTCGCCGATCTCGTCGCGGCCGAGCGCCGTCAGACGATGCAGGCGCAGGTCGAGGATCGCGCGAACCTGCGTCTCCGACAGGCGATAGGTATCGCCAAAGCCCTCATGCTCGACCGCTTCGACCAGGCGGATATACTGGGCGATCTCGGCGATCGGCCATTCGCGGGCGAGCAGCGCCTCGCGCGCGGCAACCGGCGAGGCCGAACCACGGATGATCCGCACCACCTCGTCCAGGTTCGTCACCGCGATGACGAGGCCCAGCAAGATGTGCGCCCGCTCGCGCGCCTTGGCCAGCTCGAACTTGGAGCGGCGGGTGATGACCTGCTCGCGGAACTGGACGAACGCCTGGATGATATCGCGCAGGTTCAGCAGCTCAGGGCGACCGCCGCGAATGGCGAGCATGTTGGCCGGGAAGCTGGTCTGCGCGGGCGTATGGCGCCACAGCTGGTTGAGCACGACTTCCGGGGTCGCGTCGCGCTTCAGGTCGATGACGATGCGAACGCCCTCGCGGTTCGATTCGTCGCGAATGTCGCTGATGCCTTCGATCCGCTTTTCCTTGGCGGCCTCGGCGATCTTTTCGACCAGCGCGTTCTTGCCCTGCTGATAGGGGATTTCGGTGAGGACGATGGCCCGGCGGTCGCCGCGCATCTCCTCGATCTCGTGACGAGAGCGCACGATGATCGAACCGCGCCCGGTCTGGTACGCCGAACGCGCGCCCGAGCGGCCCAGGATCAGCGCGCCCGTCGGGAAGTCGGGGGCGGGGACGATCTCGTTCAGTTCCTCGACCGTGATCGCGCCGTTTTCCATATAGGCGAGGCAGGCGTTGACCACCTCGCCCAGATTGTGCGGCGGGATGTTGGTCGCCATGCCGACCGCGATGCCGCCCGCGCCGTTGACCAGCAGGTTCGGATATTGGGCGGGCAGGACCGAGGGTTCGCGCTCCGAGCCGTCATAGTTGGGCTGGAAGTCGACCGTATCCTTGTCGAGATCGTCGAGCAGCGAATTGGCGACCTTGGCCAGACGCGCTTCGGTGTAACGCATCGCGGCGGGCGGATCGGGGTCCATCGATCCGAAGTTGCCCTGACCGTCGATCAGCGGCACGCGCATCGACCAGTCCTGCGCCATGCGGGCCAGTGCGTCATAGATCGCGCTGTCGCCGTGCGGATGGTACTTACCCATCACGTCACCGACGATGCGTGCCGACTTGCGGTACGGCTTGCCCGCGACGAAGCCGCTTTCGGCGGCCGAATAGAGGATACGGCGATGGACGGGCTTCAGGCCGTCACGCACGTCGGGCAGCGCACGCGCCACGATCACGCTCATCGCATAGTCGAGATAGCTCGACTTCATCTCGTCGACGATGGAGATCGTCGAAATATCGGAAGGTTCCGCGAGGGTCGTCTCGTCGGCCAAAGTCTGTTGCTTTCCGGCTTGGTGGTCAGATGGGAATTGTCGTTCCTAGCCCAGCGGAAAGCGCCTGACCACCCCCGCGCGCCGCCATTCGCGAGAGGCCGTTTGGGAGGAACGGCGGAGGCGTGGAAACGCGGCGCAGCGGGGATGGGCCCGGCGGCTCTGCTCCCCCCTCGGCAGCATGTTCGCGGGACTTATCAGGCGCTGGCCGCCGACGGGAGTAAACGGCGACCAGCCCGGTTCTTATGCGATTCCAACGCTTTCGGTGGAATGTCTCGGATGTTACAATACTGTAATCTGAATGATAAGAACGGATAGGCCCGCCTCAGCGCCAGCCCAGCGCCGGGGCGATGTGGCGCAGGATGTTCTCGATCACATGGACATTGTAATCGACGCCCAGCTGGTTGGGCACGGTGAGCAGCAGCGTATCGGCCTCGGCGATCGCCTCGTCGGCGCGCAGCTGTTCGATCAGTCGTTCGGGCTCGGCGGCGTAGGAGCGGCCGAAGACGGCGCGCATATTGTCGATCACGCCCACCTGGTCCTGGCTGTCGTCGCGGCCGAAATAGGCGCGATCCTGATCGGTGGTCAGTGCGAAGATCGAACGCGAGACCGACACGCGGGGCGTGCGGCTATGGCCAGCCGCCGTCCAGGCTTCGCGATAGGCGCGGATCTGCTTGGCCTGCTGGACATGGAACGGCTCGCCGCTCTCATCGGCCTTCAGCGTCGAGCTTTGCAGGTTCATGCCTTGCTTGGCGGCCCAGATGGCGGTGGCGTCCGAGGCGGAGCCCCACCAGATGCGGTCACGCAGGCCCGCCGAATGCGGCTCCAGACGGAGAAGGCCCGGCGGGTTGGCGAACATCGGGCGCGGATTGGGCTTGGCAAAGCCCTGCCCCTTCAGCAGGTGCAGGAACACCTCGGCATGGCGGCGGCCCATGTCCGCATCGGTTTCGCCCTGCGCCGGGCCATAGCCGAAATGCCGCCAGCCCTCGATCACCTGTTCGGGCGAGCCCCGGCTGATGCCGAGCTGCAGCCGCCCGTTGCTGATCAGATCGGCGGAGCCCGCATCCTCGACCATGTAGAAGGGGTTCTCGTAGCGCATGTCGATGACGCCAGTCCCGATCTCAATGCGAGAGGTGCGGGCCCCCACGGCGGCGAGCAACGGGAAGGGGGAGGCGAGCTGCTGTGCGAAGTGATGAACGCGGTAATAGGCCCCGTCCGCGCCCAGTTCCTCGGCCGCGACGGCAAGGTCGATGGACTGGAGCAACACGTCCTGCGCCGAGCGCGTCGCGGACTGGGGCGAGGGCGACCAATGGCCGAACGACAGGAAACCGATCTTCTTCATGGCGCCAAGATAGGGGCAATCCGGACGCACCGCACCTGCCGCTGCGGAAACGCTTGCTTTCCGAAAAGTGGCGCAGCCGTTACTTGCGCCAGTCCCGGGCAATCGCCGCCTTCTCGCCCGCTGCGTCGAGCGGCATGTCGGCCATCATGTCCTGCGCCGCCGCCATCAGTTCGGCGTCCGATGATCCGGCCTGCGCATAGCCGCCATTGGCAGCCGGTGCGGAGCCGGGCATCGTCCGCCGGAGCGCCCAGCCCTTGGGATCGCGACAGGCGATGCCGTCGGCCTGCGCCGACTGGAACACGCGGCAAAAACCGTTGTCGCGGGCGCGGAAGCTGACCGCGACGCGGACCGGGCCGTTCCCACCGCTCGCCTGATCGTCGAGCGCGCGGGCGAGCGATCCGGCGGCATAGAGCCCCTGGCCGGTCGCCGTGATCGGTCCCCGATCGACACCCTGGCCGACCAGCACGCCGACGACCAGACACGCTGCCATGGCCGCCGCCGCCTGCCAGGAAGGTATCGCAAAGCGCGACTTGGGGGGAGCGGTGCGCACCGGCATCGGCACGACGTTGCTGGCGGCGCTGCCGGTCAGCAGGGCCGCGAGGCGATCGGGCACGGGCTCTTCGGTCAGCGGGGCATAGGCCTGGGCGAGCCGGGCCTTCAGGTGCCGATGGCGCTCGACCTCTTCGGCCAGCGCAGGGTCCGCCGCCATGGCCCGTTCGACGCGCTTGGTCGTCAGAGGGTCGAGCGCGCCGTCTGCATAGGCCATCAGGATTTCTGGTTCGATCGTCATGCCGCTTCTCCCAGCCGCGCCATCAGCGCCTGTCGCCCGCGCACCAATCGCGAGGTCAATGTTCCCATCGGGATGTCCAGTATCTCGGCCGCTTCCTTATAGGCCAGTCCTTCGACCAAGACGAGCGCGACCGCCTCGCGCTGGTCGGCGGGCAGCGCCTGCATCGCGGCGTCGACTTCGCCCAGAGCGACGCGCGCCTCGGCATTGCCCTGGGCGCCGACCGTCATTCCGGCCTCCTCGCCGACGAACGTCTCCGCCGCCCGGCGACGCGAGCGGGCGGTGTCGATCCAGGCGTTGCGCATGATCCGGTACATCCAGCTGTCCAATCTCGTCCCCGCCTGCCACGAGCCGCGCGCCATCAGCGCCTTTTCGATCGTGACCTGGCAGAGATCATCGGCATCCGCTGCATCATGGGTGAGCGATCGCGCAAACCGTCGCAATCGCGGCAGCAGCGCCAACAGCTCATTCTCGAATGCGGCCAAGCCAATTTCCTTCTTGTGGGGATGAAACGGATGACGAGTTTCGTTTAATCCATGTCAGGACGATTTTTGGCAATGGGAGACGATCGATGAAGTGGCGCGCTCGCCGATACCTGACGCTGCTGATGGCGACAGCCGGGATCGTGGGCGGAGCTGGCATGGTGCGCGCCCAGCTGGGTGGTGCTTTGCCCAATCTGCCGCAGGGCGGGGCGCCGGGCTTGCCCATGCCGGGGCCGCTGTCGTCGATCGGACTGCCCAGGGCGCAGGACTTGCTGGGCCCGGTCGATAATATGGCACGGCGGGCAGCGGCACGGCTGGACGGCTTGCGTCGCCAGACCTTCGCCCAGCTGGTGCGCGAGCATCCCGATGCCATCACACTGGACCCCCAGGGCTTTCCTGCGCGCGCGGGCGAGGTGGTGGTCGACGCCCCCAGTGAGACGCTGATCGCCGCAGCGACCAAGGCGGGCTATGCGATCATCGAGCGCGATGATGTGCTGGGCGTCGGTTTCGCCCGGTTGCGGGTGCCGCAGGGCGTGTCGCTGAAAACGGCGCTGGACCAGCTGCGCAAGCTGGGCGGCGAAGTGAGCGCGGATCAGCTGCATCTGGCGAGCGGCGGTGGGGTTGCAATGATCGCGCCGCCGCTTGCCGGACAGGCGGCGAAGATCGACACACTGGTCGGCGTGATCGATGGCGGCGTCGAGGGAGCTGCGATGCTGCGTGGTTTTGCCAGCGGCGCGCCGCGCCCCAATGATCATGGCACGGCCGTCGCGTCGCTGATCGCCGGGGGGCATGGCATTCGCGGCGCCTTGCCCGGTGCGCGGATCGCCTCGGCCGATGTCTATGGCACCGATCCGGCGGGTGGCAATGCGACCGCCATCGCCAAGGCGCTCGGCTGGTTGGTCGGCGCGCGGGTGCCGGTGGTGACGATCAGCTTGGTCGGGCCGTCCAATCCCTTGCTGGCGCGGGTCGTCGCGGCGGCGCAGGCGCGTGGCACGATCATCGTCGCGGCCGTCGGCAACAATGGCGCGGCCTCGCCGCCCGCCTATCCTGCGTCCTATCCCGGCGTCGTCGCAGTCAGCGGCGTCGACCGCCGCAACCGTCCGCTGATCGAAGCGGGGCGGGCCGAGCATCTCGATTATGTCGCGCCGGCGGCGGACATGCTGGTGGCGGGCGTGAACGGTCGACGCTTTGCGGTGCGCGGCACTTCCTTTGCCGCGCCCCTAGTCGCCGGGCGGATCGCCGCGGTCTATCCGACGCCCGACCCGGCGCAGCGTCGTGCCGCGCTGGCGAAGATCGATGTCGAGGCGCGTCGATCGGGGCTGCAAGGACCGGAAAAAAACATCGGTCGTGGAATGGTTTGCGGAGATTGCCGCACCGACCTCCAATAAAAATCGAAAAATTGGGGATTAAACGCATCACCCGCTTCGTTGTCCCAGCAGAAGTTAAGGAGAACGAAGATGAAGAACATTCTGTCTGGCACCGCGATCCTTGCCATTGCTCTGGTTGCAAGCCCCGCATCGGCGCAGCTTCTTGGTGGCGGCGGCCTGGCCGGCGGTCTGGGTGGTCAACTCGGCGGCGTTGCTGGCGGCGCGACCGGTGGTCTGACCGGCAATCTCGACAGCGCCAAGCGGTCGGGTCGCGTCGCCACCGAAAATGCGACCCGCGCCCGGGGTTCGGTGCGTGGCGACCGGAATGTCGACCTGCGTCGGGGGCGGATCAGCGCGTCGGGTGACGCCACCGGTGGCTCGACGCTGGACAGCGCGACGCGGGTCGGAAACCGGTCGGGCAGTGCCAATGGCACGACCTCCGGCGCGGTCGGTGGCGGCGTCGATGCCCAGTTGATCGGCACCGATGCGGTGCGCGACGCGGCCGGGCGCGGCGTGAACACGGTCGGCAACGTTGCCGGACGGGTGCGTGACACGGCTGGCGCGGTCGGCAACCGGGCGCGCGGTGCGGTCTCCAACCTGAGCGGGCGCGCCGCCAATGCGGCCGGAAATGCTGCGGGCTCCGGTTCGGGCTCGCTGTCGGCGGCGGGTGGCAATGGCACGCTGTCGGGCAACTTGGCGTTGGCCGGTAGCGGTGCGGCGCAGGGCGGGGCCTTCCCGGTCAATACCGGCATGGTCGTCAACGACGCGCAGGGCCGGGCGATCGGCGCGGTTCAGTCGGTCCGCACCAATGCGCAGGGCGCGGTTGAGCGGGTGCTGGTGAAGGTGGGTGACCGGATCGCCAACCTGCCCGCCGCGAACTTCTCGGGCTCGGGCAACGTCCTGGTCTCGGCCATGGGGCAGGGCGATGTGAGCAGCGCCGCCAAGTAATATCGCGGATAAGGGAATGCGCCCGACCCATCATGGTCGGGGGCATTCTCACGTTTAGCGGGTGGCGAAATATCGCTCCAGGCGCGTGGCCTCGGCCGGGCTGATCGCCACGACCGCGCCATGCTTGGGCCGGGCGAAGTTGGTCGCCTTCATCGGCGATCCCGGCTCGTTGAAGCGGCCGATATTGCGATAGGTCACGAAGTCGGTGGTTTCAGAAAAGCCCATATTGTTCGGGTTGATACCGAATACATCGTACATCAGGACATAGGTGTTGGTGCCACTGCGTTTCCAAAGGGTCGGCGCTTCCGTCCCGACGGTTTCGGGGTCCACCTTGCGCAGGTCCTTCGTCCAGCCGCTGTTGATGCTCGACGATTCCGAATGCCGGATATTGCCGGGGGCCTGATGCGCCACATAGAACATATGGTACTTGTCGCCGACCTTGGTGATGTCGGCATCGATCACGTTCACCTTGGGATCGGGATAGTCGAACAGCGTCTTGGGCTCTTCGGTCAGCGTGCTGAAATCCTTGTCGGCATAGGAATAGACCAGATAGTTGGGCCCATTGCCGTCGCGGGTGGTGAAATAGACCATCAAGGCCTTGCGCTTGGGATCGTAGATCGTCTCGGGCGCCCACATATTGCCCGCGTTGCGATAGCGCGGGAACATGGCCGAGGGCGTGACACGGGACCGTGACCAGTGGATGAGGTCATAGGACTTCATGAAGATCATGTTGCGGTTGTTGCCCCAGCTATATTGCTCCTCGGGCCGTTCCCATTGGGTGTCGCGCAACCCTTCGCGCTTGGCGAAGATGTGGAGGTCGGTCATCGACATATAGAAGCCGCCATCGGGACCGCGCATGATATGGGGATCGCGAATGCCCTTTTGCTCGGCCGCTTCGCGCCCGCTCATCACCGGTTTGCCGCCATTCACGTCGGTGAAGCTATAGCCGTCGCGCGACGTCGCGAAGTGAAGCGAATGATCCTCGTCGGTGAAGTAGGTCATCAGATAGGCCGTCCGCGCGTCGCGGGGGGCGGGCGGCTTGGGCAGGCGATCCTTTTTCACGATTTCCAACTGGCGAGGCGCCGTGGCAGGCGCCTGTCCGTTGGCATGGATCGCCGTCGTTGCCAGGAGCGCGCCGATGGCAAGGCAACTACGAATCACGGTCTTCATCAATCTCTCCCCTTTTCGGGAGAGGCTATGTCAACTGTCCGACAAATGCCATAGGCCGACCGTGACAAAATATGTCGGGACGAGCGGCGCTATGGCATTCGTCAGCTTGAATATCAGCCGTGAGCCGGAATGCCCTGTGCCGCTGGCAGCTCCGTAATGTCGGAGGATTCCGCCCATAGGTTGATCCCGCCATCCATGGCCGCCTGGTCGATCGCCGCCAGTTCCTCGGCAGTGAAGTCCAGCCGCGCGACGGCATCGAGCGAGTCGTCCAGCTGCTCGACCGTGCGTGCCCCGATCAGGGCGGAGGTGACGCGGGGATCGCGCAGCACCCAGGCGATGGCCATCTGCGCCAGCGTCTGGCCGCGCGAATGGGCGATGTCGTTCAACCGCCGGATCGCGCCGAGATTCTGCTCGGTCAGCAGCGACTGCGACAGCGATCCGTCCCGGTTGGCCCGTGCATCCTGCGGCACGCCGTTCAGATACTTCTTGGTCAACATGCCCTGGGCGAGCGGCGAGAAGGCGATGCAGCCGGTCCCCAGATCCTCCAGCGTCGCCAGCAAGTCGCGCTCGATCCAGCGGTTCAGGATCGAATAGCTCGGTTGATGGATGAACAGCGGCACCTTCTCCTCCGTCAGGATCGCGGCGGCCCGTCGGGTCAGGCCAGGATCATAGGAGGAAATGCCGACATAGAGCGCCTTGCCCTGCCGGTGCAGCTGGACCAGCGCGCCCATCGTCTCCTCCAGCGGCGTGGTCGGGTCGACGCGGTGCGAATAGAAGATGTCGACATAATCGACCCCCATCCGCTTCAGGCTCTGGTCGCAGCTGGCGATCAGATATTTCTTCGACGAGCCGATATCGCCGTAAGGGCCAGGCCACATATCCCAGCCCGCCTTGGTCGACAGGATCAGCTCGTCGCGGTGCGCGGCGAAGTCGCTGGCCATCACCCGCCCGAAATTCTCCTCCGCCGAGCCATAGGGCGGCCCGTAATTGTTCGCGAGGTCGAAATGGGTGACGCCGCGATCGAAGGCGCGACGCAGGATGGCGCGGCCGGTCTCGAACACGTCGCTGCCGCCGAAATTCTGCCACAGCCCCAGGCTGATCGCGGGGAGCTTCAGGCCGCTGCGCCCGGTGCGGCGATAGGGCATGCGGCCGTCGTAACGCGCGGGGTCGGCGGCATAGGGAGCGGGGAAGGGCATGGACTGTTTCCTCTCGTATCGGCGGCGATCTTTACGCGCTGCGTCCGCGCCCGCCAATCGAAGAGGCTCGATCCGTCGAGATCGCGATTGGTTCCACGCCAACTCAAAGACTTATTGGTCATGGTCGGGGGGAACCCGATCGGGCGGTCGGTTCTTCATGCCGCAGATTATTGATCCGCATGAATGATCGGACTGACCGCCTATGCCTCGACCCACCCTGTTTCTGCTCCATGCCCTGGGTGGCAGTGCAAAGGCTTGGAACGACGTGATCGATCGGCTGGACGACCGTTTCGATTGCGTGGCGCTCGACCTGCCGGGTTTCGGCGACCATGCGGATGAGGGCTATGTCGATGTCGCAGAGATGGTCGACTGGCTGGCGGCGGAGGTCGCGGCGCGGCGGCCCGAACGTTGGTTCCTGGTCGGGCACAGCATGGGCGGAAAGTTCGCCACCTTGCTTGCCGCGCGCGAACAGAACGGCTGCGGCCTGGGTGGCGTCGTGCTGCTGGCCGCCTCACCACCCGCGCCCGAGCCGATGGACGAAGATCGTCGGGCGGCGATGCTCGACTGGTTCCGCGAACGCCCTGCCGATGAAGCGCAGGCGGCAAGGTTCGTCGATGACAATAGCGCGGAGCCCTTGCCCGACCCCCTGCGCGTGGCCGCGATTGCCGATGTTCGCCGCTCCTCGCCGGATGCGTGGAGAGGTTGGCTGGAGCGTGGCAGTCGCGAGGATTGGCGCGCGGCGGCGGGCGTGATCGCCACGCCTGCGCTGATCGTGGCGGGCGGCGAGGACGGCGATCTGGGCAAGGCCGCGCAGCGAAAGTGGAACGCGCCCCATTATGTCGAGCCGCAGGTAGTGGCGGTCGAGGGCGCTGCGCACCTCCTGCCGCTGGAGGCACCGGACGCCGTCGCCACGCTGATCGCGGACTTTGTTGACCGACATCACGCCTGACAGGATTTCGAGGAGAGAGACGATGGATCTGGGTATCAAGGGCCGTATCGCGCTGATCAGTGGCGCGGACTCCGGTATGGGCAAGGAAACCGCCCGCCTGTTGCTGGAGGCGGGGGTGCGTGTCGCTCTGACCGACAAGCCGGGTGGGTCGCTCGACCAGGCGGTCGAGGAACTGACGTCGCTGGGCGAGGTAATCGCGGTGACGGGTGACGTCACCAAATCGGAGGATGTGACCGCGCTCTGGGCCGAGGTGCGCGAGCGGCTGGGCGAGCCGGATATCTATGTCAATTCGGCGGGCGTCACCGGCGCGACCGGCGATTTCCTGGAGATCGACGACAAGGGCTGGCTAGAGACGCTGGACATCGACCTGATGGGCGCGGTCCGCATGTGTCGTGAGGCGATCCCGGCGATGCGCCGCAAGGGCTGGGGCCGCATCATCCTGATGGCCTCGGAGGATGCGGTGCAGCCCTATGTCGAGGAACTGCCCTATTGCGCGGCCAAGGCCGGTATCCTGAGCCTCGCCAAGGGGCTGTCCAAGGCCTATGGCGGCGATAATGTGCTCGTGAACACCGTGTCGCCCGCCTTTGTCGCTACGCCGATGACCGACGCGATGATGGAGAAGCGCGCCAAGGAAAAGGGCGTCAGCTTCGACGAGGCAATCGAGAGCTTCCTGGACGAGGAGCGTCCCGGCATGGAACTGAAGCGGCGTGGCCGTCCCGAAGAGGTCGCCGCCGCCGTCGCCTTCCTGGTGTCCGAACGGGCGAGCTTCATCAACGGCGCGGGACTGCGGGTGGATTCGGGATCGGTCTTCACCATCGCCACCTGATGTCGGATCGGGACGGCGTGGCGTTCGGCATCGTCGCACGCTACGCTGTCCCGAACGATAAAAGGGGTGGGGATGCAATATTCGACATGGTGGCTGGCGGGCGGAGCACTGCTGGCGGCGGGAACGGCTAAGGCACAGCAGGTTGAGGCACCATCGCTAGGCGCGACTAACTATGCCTATACCGGTGCGATGGTAACCCCGTCTGGGCGGCCGAGTTTTGGCGACGAGTTTACCCGGACAATCGACCAGAGACGGTGGCGTTGGGATACGGCGCAGAACAAGCATGGCTGGCCCAATAACGAATTGGAATATTATGCCGGGCCGGAGCGGACCAACGCCCGGGTCGAAAAGGGTGCCTTAGTTATCGAGGCGCGCGCCGAGACACCGCGCGACGCCGCCGACTGGGGCGGACAGCACTATACCTCTGCCAAGCTAGTGACGCGTGACCCGCTGGGTTACGGATTTTACGAGGTGCGCGCGCAACTGCCCTGCGGGCGGGGCATGTGGCCCGCCATCTGGCTGCTCCCGATGGATGGCTCGCGCTGGCCCGATGGCGGCGAGATCGACATCATGGAAATGGTCGGCTTCGACCCGGACGTGATCCACGCGACGGTCCACTCCGCCGCGTTCAATCATCGGCTGAAGACGCAGCGCGGGGCGCAGATTCGTGTGGCGGGGGCGTGTACCGCCTATCACCGCTATCAGCTGGAATGGACGCCCGACACGATCACCATCGGAGTCGACGGCCATGCCTATATGCGGGTGAAGAACGACCAGCCCGGCGGCGCGGCGGCGTGGCCGTTCACCCGGCCCTATTCACTGATCCTGAACCTGGCGGTCGGCGGCGACTGGGGCGGGCAGAAGGGTGTGGATGACGCCGCCCTGCCGCAGGTGATGAAGGTCGATTACGTGCGCTATTGGAAGCGTTGATCATCCGCCCCGGCACGGGGAGGGGGACCAGCGAAGCTGGTGGAGGGGGAGCCCCCCTCCGTCATCGCTTCGTGCTGCGGCCCCCCGTGCCGGGGAGTATCTTACAGGAGTGTCCCCGACAGGATCGCCAGCGCGATGGTGAAATAGATCACCAGCCCGGTGACATCGACCAGCGTCGCGACGAACGGTGCCGAGGCGCTCGCCGGGTCGAAGCCCAGCCGTTGCAGGACGAAGGGCAGCATCGATCCCGCCAGCGAGCCAAAGGTGACGATCCCGACCAGCCCGGTGCCGACCGTGGTCGCGACCAGACCCCAGTGCGGGCCATAGTCGTAAAAGCCCAGGGTCTGCCACAGCGTGATCCGCGCCATGCCCAGCACGCCCAGGATTGCGCCCAGCGTCAGCCCGGCGGGCAGTTCGCGCAGCGCGACACGCCACCAGTCGCGCAGGCGGACCTGGTTCAGGGCGAGGGCGCGGATGATCAGCGAGGTCGCCTGGCTGCCGCTATTGCCGCCCGAGCTCATGATGAGCGGGATGAACAGGGTCAGCACGACCGCGCGCTCCAGCTCGGACTCGAAATGCTGCATCGCGCTGGCGGTCAGCATTTCCGAGAAGAACAGGATGCTCAGCCACCCGGCCCGCTTGCGGATCATCGCGAGGAAGCCGGTTTCGAGATAGGGATCGTCCAGCGCCTCGACGCCGCCGAACTTCTGCGTGTCCTCGGTATGCGCGGCGACCAGCGCGTCGAGCACGTCGTCGACGGTGACGATGCCCATCGGCCGCCCCTGTTCGTCGACGACCGGCAGCGCCAGCAGGTCGTGGCGACGGATCAGATGCGCCACTTCTTCGCGGTCGGTGGTCGGTGCGACGGTGATCGGATCATGACCGCGTGCCAGATCGATCGCGGGCGACTCCGGCTCGGCGGCGATCAGCTGACGGAGCGAGACGGTCGCGACCAGCCGCCCCTGCGGCTCCAGCAGGAAGACCGAATAGACCGTTTCGCGGCTGCGCTCGACGGTGCGGATATGCGCCAGCACCTCGGCGACCGTGGCGTCGGCGGAGGCGGCGACATATTCGGTCGTCATCATCCCGCCCGCGCTGGCGGGTGGCCAGCGGAGCAGCGTTTCGATCGAGGCGCGAACGGGGGCAGGCAGCCCGGCGCGCAGCGCGGCGGCGTCCTCTTCCTCCATGTCGGACAGCACGTCGGCGGCGCGGTCCTCCGACATTTGCGACAGGAGCGCGACCGCGCGGGCCGGGGCCAGGCGGGACAGGATATCGGCGGCCGAGCGCAGTTCCGGGCTGTCGAGCACGGCGACGGCGCGGGCGTCGGGCATTTGAGTGAGGGCGTCGGCCGCTTCCTCGACGGGGAGCGACTGCAACGTATCGACGAGATCGGCGATGGACAGGCCGCGCCGGGAGGAACGGAAACCGGCGGTGACACCGGCAATCAGATCGTTGACCATTTCAAACCTTTCGTCCGCACGACCCGGGGCGGACGAAAGCCAGTTTCGCGAAACTAGCGGACGACCCCGAGGCGTGCGGCGCTACTGGAACTGTCGCTGGACATGTTCTCGCTTTCTGGAACGGCGCGGGGGCTCCCACGCCTGATCCGCCCTCTGATCCCGCGCGCCGCAATCGTCAACACCGCGGCGGCACCTGACAAATATTTAATGTGGCCACCAAGGTTTCGGCGCGGCGGCTCCGTCTGGAGGGGCAAAGGCATATCCAAGGGGACCCTATTCGTGCATCGCCTGCTTTTCGCCTCGACCGCCACGCTCGCCCTGGTGGCGGGGACGGCCGCTTCGGCCCAGACCGTCATTGATACCAAGCGCACGACGCCGGTCCGTACCGCCACCGCCAACAACGGCGCGGCGGCGGATATCAGCATCGCGGCGGCGGGCAGCGTGGTGACCAGCGGCAGCGGCACCGCCGTCACCATCGACAGCAACAACAAGCTCGCCAATGCCGGGACCATCCAGACGACCGACGCCAATGACGCGATCGGCATCGGCGCGGCGGCGGGCGTAACCGGCGACATCGCCAATAGCGGCAAGATCATCCTCGACGAGACCTATACGCCGACGGATATCGACAAGGACGGTGATCTCGACGGTCCCTTCGCCCAAGGCGCGCGGCGGACCGGCATTCGCACGGCAGGCGGCTTTACCGGCAACATCGCCAATAGCGGCGAGATCACCATCGAGGGCAACGATTCCGCAGGCATCTATCTAAACGGTCCGCTGACCGGCAACCTGGTTCAATCGGGCAAGATCAATGTGCTCGGTGACCGCTCGGTCGGCGTGCGGACCGGTGCGGTGTCGGGCAATGTGACGCTGGGTGGCAGCATCGTCGCGGTGGGTGAGGGCGCGGTCGGCGCGCGGGTCGATGGCGATATCGGCGGTGCGCTGACCATCGAGGGCGGGATCGGTTCGACCGGCTATCGCTACACCACGCCGCCCGCCGACGTGTCGAAGCTGGACCCCGACGATCTGCTTCAGGGCGGATCGGCCCTGGTGGTCGGCGGCAATGTCGCGGGCGGTATCACGCTGGGCAATGCGACCGGCAAGGTGGCCGATATCATCTCCAACGGTGCCGCGCCCGCGATGCAGATCGGGTCGGCGACGCGGGCCGTCGTGATCGGCGCGACCGGGGGCGCGACTCCGGCGGCGGGGTTGGTGGTCAATGGCCGGATCACCGGTGCGGGCGTGTATAGCGGTGTCCGCGCGACCGCGCTCTCGATCGGCGGGCTTGGCGGCAGCGTGCAGATCGCGCAGGGCGTGTCGGTCGGCGGGACGGTGCAGGCGACCGCGAACGGTGCCGAGGCAACCGCGATCCGCTTCGGTTCGGGCGCATCGACGCCGAACCTGACGGTCGGCGGCTCGGTGACTGCGACCGGTGGCGGTGCGCCGACCGCGCTGACCACGGCTGTGCTGATCGACACGGGCGCGTCGGTGCCGACGATCCGCAACACCGGCGCGATCCGGGCGAGCGCGTCGGGCGCGAGTGCTACCGCCATCCTCGACCGCAGCAGTGGCCTGACCTTGGTTGAGAATGCCGGGACCATCGCGGGGGCAGGCGCGGACAGCTCGCGCAGCACGGCGATCGACCTGTCGGCCAACACGAGCGGCGCGGTGGTGCGCCAGATCGCTCCAGCGACCGGCGCTGCCGCGCCCAGCATCGCCGGGGCGATCCGCTTCGGCAGTGGCGACGACCGGCTTCAGATCGGCGCGGGCTCGGTCAGCGGCGACGTGACCTTCGGCACCGGCAACAACCGCCTGGAGATGAGTGGCACCGGCACCTATGCGGGCACCGCGACCTTTGGGACGGGCGCGGACACGCTGACTATCGGCGACACCGCGAGCTTCAACGGCGTGGCGGACTTTGCCGGGCTGGGCCAGGATGTCGTGGCGATCACCGGCAAGGGCATCTTCGCCGGACGCCTGACCAACGCCTCGCATGTCGCGGTCACGGTCGCCAGCGGCGGCGGCACCTTTGCCGCCAATGGTGTGACCAATATCGCCTCGCTCAGCCTGGGCGACCAGTCGATCCTGAGCGTCGCGCTCGACAAGGCGAACCCGACCGGCAACCTGATCCAGGTCGGCGGCGCGACGACGATCGGCGCGAACAGCCAGCTGGCCCTGCGCGTATCGGGCGGCACGGATGTGACGGGGCGCTATGTCGTCCTGCGCTCGGGCACGCTGACCGGCGCCAGCAACCTGACGCTCGCCCCCTCGGCCATGCCTTTCCTCTACAAGGGCGCGATCGTCGCGGGCCAGCTGAACGAGATCGCCGTCGAAGTCAGCCGCAAGGCCAAGACCGAACTGGGCCTGAGCAATGCGGGCGTCAGCGCGTTCGATGCGATCGACACCGCGATCGGCAGCGACGCCAAGCTCTCCGATGCGATCCGCGGCATTTACGACGGTGCGGCCTTCCGGGGGGCGGTGGAGCAGATGCTGCCCAACTATACCGGCAGCGTATTCGAGGGCGTAACCCTGGCGTCCCGCGCCGCCGCCGCGCAGCTGCGCGAACCGGCGGGGGAGTTCAGCGAGGAGGGCAAATGGGGCTATTGGCTGACTCCGCTTGGCTGGGATGCGTCGAAGGGGACGCGTTCGACTCGCAGCTATGACGTGCGCGGTTGGGGCGTCAGCGGCGGGATCGAGCACAAGACCGATGCGGGCAATTTCGGGGCCTCGCTGTCCTACATGAGCGGCCGCGATAACGAGGGCTCCGCCGTCAATCGCGTCAACCACAGCCAGTATGAGCTGGCCGGTTTCTGGCGGGCCCGCTGGGGCGCGCTGGCGGCGCAGGCGCGCGCTTCGGCGGCCTTCCTGTCCTTCGACTCGCAGCGCCAGTTCGACGGCGTCGTCGGGACCGAAGCGGTCCAGCGCCGTGCGACCGCCGACTGGAACGGCATGCTTTATTCGGGTTCCGGTTCGGTCTCGTGGGAGCATTGGGTCGGGCAGTTCAACGTGCGACCGATCCTGGCGGTCGACTATTACCGGTTGAACGAGGACGCTCACCGCGAGAGCGGCGGCGGCACCGGATACGACCTGACCGTACGCAAGCGGACCAGCGACGAACTGGCCCTGACCGCCAGCGTCGCGGCGGGCATCAATTTCGGCGGCGACAATCGCTATGCTCAGTGGAGCCGGTTGGAGATCGAGGGCGGTCGGCGCGAGCGGATCGCGGGCACGCTGGGCCGCACGATCGCCAGCTTCGGTGACGGCACGCCCTTCATCCTCAATCCCGAGGCCCGCGACGGCGGCTGGGTGGGCCGCGTCCGCGCGATCACCGGCACCAGCGAGATTCGCCTGAGCGGCGAGGTGAATGCCGAACAACGTCTTGGCAACGTCGCGCTGTCGGCGCGCGCGGCCCTTCAGTTCGCCTTCTAGGCGAGTTCGGTCGCGTGCATCCCCCCTGTAGCGCACGCGGCCGTTCGGAGCCCCACCACGCGTCCCGGTGGGGCTCCTTTTCATATCAGGGCGGTTCGGCTAAACGCCGATGTTCCCCGCCCATTTCGCCGGTTCACTCCATGTCGCCCACCGGGATCGAGGCCGTTTTCCTCGCCAATCGCGAAAAGCTCGTCCGCTTCCTGGCGGCGCGCGGCGCGGGCGATGCGGCGGAGGATCTGGTGCAGGACCTGTGGGTCAAGCTGTCGGGGCGGATGGACGGGCCGATCGCCAATCCGCTGGCCTATCTCTATCGCGCGGCCGACATGCTGATGATCGACCGCTATCGCTCGCGCAGGCAATCGGAGCAGCGCGAACAGCATTGGGCCGAAGGGCATGACTCCGAAACTCCCGAGGCCGAGCGGACCCTGATCGCCCGCCAGACCGCCGAGCGGATCGCCCAGGCACTGGCGGCGTTAGGCGAGCGGCCCGCCACCGTCTTTCGCCGCGTGCGCATGGAGGGCGTGGCCCAGAAGCGGGTCGCCGAGGAACTGGGGATCAGTATCAGTACGGTCGAAAGCGACCTTCGCCTGGCCGCCCAGGCCATTGCCGCGCTCAAGGAACAGATCGGATGAGCCAGGACCGACATACCGCCTCCGGCATCGACGCCGAAGCGCTCGACTGGGCGTTGCGCATGGCGGACCCCGCACGCGCCGACTGGGATGCGTTCACCGACTGGCTGGAGGCCGACCCCGGCCATGCCGAGCGCTATGACCGGATGGCGGCGACGCTGCTGGACGCGGAAGAGGCCTTGGCGGCGCATCCCGAGCTGCTGGCTGACCGTCAGCCGGTAGCACCCCGGCGCAGTGCGTTGCGCTGGGTCAGTGGGGCGGTGGCGGCGGCGCTGGTGGGCACCATCGGGCTCCAGGCCTGGCAGGACCGGCCGCAACCCTATGCGGTCGAGACGGCGGCGGGGGAGACACGCGTGCTGGCCTTGGCCGATGGCAGCGCGATCACGCTGGCGGGGGCGAGCCGGGTCGCGCTGGACCGCGCCGATCCGCGCCGGGCGAGCCTGGAGCGAGGCGAGGCGCTGTTTCGGGTGAAGCATGACGACCGGCATCCCTTCGAGGTGCAGGCGAGCGGCGTCGCGCTGGTCGATCTGGGGACAGTATTCGACGTGCGGCTGGGCCAGCGGCAGACCCGCGTGGCGGTCGCCGAGGGCGCGGTCCTGGTCGATCCGAAGGGGGCCGCGATGCGCCTCGACGCCGGGCAGGCCGTGGTGGTCGAGAAGGACCGGCTGGTCCGTGCGTCGGTCGAGCCGGAGGATGTCGGCGGCTGGCGGGACGGGCGACTGGCCTTTGACGGTGCGCCCCTGCGTGAGGTGGCCGAAGACCTGTCGCGCTTCCTGCACCAACCGGTGTCGGTGGCGCCCGCCATCGCGACGCGGCCGTTTCGCGGCGTGATCGACCTTCAGGCCGTCCGGCGCGATCCCGCCTTGTTGGGATCGTTGATGGACGTGCGGGTTCGGCAGGATGCCGCTGGCTGGATCCTGGAACCGCGCGGGTGAGAATGGCCGGGGGCGGCATCGTCGGGATCGTCATGGTCGCGAGCGCGCCCGCGCCCGCGCTGGCGGCTGAGCGTGTGCCGGTCGACCTGCCCGCCGGGACCGTGGGCACACAGGTCATGGCGCTGGGCCGTGCGTTGCGGGCGAATATCACCGTGCCGGATGCCGGGCTGTGGCGCCGCCCCGTGCCAGCCCTGCGTGGGCGGTTGTCAGTGGAACAGGCGCTGGCGGCCATTGCGCGAGGCAGCGGCGCGCGGGTTGAGGCGCTGGGCCCCGGTGCCTGGCGGTTGACGCCGCGGCTGCGAACGCCTGCTCGCCATGTGGTGCGCCGCTCCCCCAAGCCATTGCCGCCCGAAGTCTCCAGTGACGATGTCGTCGTCACCGCCAGCAAGCGGGATACGACCCGCGACCATTTCGCCGGACAGGTGGTGCAGGTGGCGGGGGCCGACCTGGAACTGGGCGGGGCGGGCGGCACGTCGAAACTGGCCGACCGGATGACCGCCATAGCGTCCACCTATCTGGGCGCGGGGCGCAACAAGCTGTTCATCCGGGGCATTGCCGATTCCAGCTTCACTGGGCCGACCCAGGCGACGGTCGGGCAATATTTCGGCGACCTGCGGCTCAGCTACAACGCGCCCGACCCCGATCTGCGCCTGGCCGATCTGGCGGCGGTCGAGGTGCTGGAGGGACCGCAGGGCACGCTGTACGGCGCTGGTTCGCTGGGCGGATTGATCCGGCTGGTGCCCAATGCCCCCGATGCGACGCGCGCCGGGGGATCGGTGATGCTCGGCGGATCGGCGACGACCGACGGTGCGCCGGGTGTGGATGCGCAAGCGGTGCTCAACGTGCCGATTATCGACGACCGGCTGGCGATCCGCTTGGTTGCGGACAGCGCCAGCGAGGGCGGTTATATCGACAAGCCGCTTCTGGGCCGCACCGATGTCAACCGGACCCGGATCGCGGGCGGCCGGGCGGCGCTGAAGGCCGATCTGGGTGGCGGTTGGACCGCCGAGGCGATCGGCATCGGCCAGCGCATTCGCGGTGCGGACAGCCAATATGCCGATCGCGATGGCCCGCCGCTGACCCGCTCGTCCCCCGTCACCGAAGGCTTTTCGGCCGATTTCGGCCAAGCCCAGCTGGTCGTCTCAGGGCGGTTGGGACAGGTCCGCTTCCGCTCCAGCAGCGGCATCACCGCGCATGATCTGATGGAGCGTTACGACGCCACCCCGCCCGGCGGCCCGGTCCAGCTGTTCGCCCAGGCCAACGCCACGCGGATGCAGGCTAACGAAACGCGCGCCTGGCATTCCGCGCCGGACGGATCGGGCTGGCTGGCGGGGTTCAGCTATGTCCACAACCGTACCCGCCTGACGCGCCTGTTCGGTGAGCCGGGGCAGCTGGTGCCCCGCACCGGTGTCGTCAACACGGTGGAGGAAGCGACACTCTACGGCGAGGCGAGCCTGCGCCTGCTTCCCGGCCTGCTGACCACCGGTGGGCTTCGCGTGACCCGTTCGGTGCTGGATGGGGCGGGGGAGGATTTGCCCGCCGCCTTGTCCTTCCAGGCGCTGGCGCGCCTCCGCGAAGTGACGGCCCGCCGCGCGCAGACGATCCTGTTGCCCTCCGCATCCGCGCTGATCGACCTGACGCCGGGGGCGCAGCTGTTCCTGCGCTATCAGCAGGGATTTCGGCCCGGCGGGCTGACGATCGAAGGGCCGCTGGTGCGCCGTTTCCGCAACGACCGCGTGTCGACGATCGAGGCGGGGCTGCGCACCGGGCAGCCGGGTCGCGACCGGTTCGACGGATCGCTGACGCTCGCGCACACGTCATGGCGCGATATCCAAGCCGACTTTATCGACGCGACGGGCCTGCCCAGCACCGCCAATATCGGCGATGGCCAGCTTTGGACGATCGAGGCGCTGGCGGGCTTTCGGATCGCGCCGGGACTGCGGGTAGAGGGGGCTGCGTCTTATAACGACAGCCGGATCGACGAGCCATTGAGCGCGCAGGTCTTTGCGTTGATGGACGGGCAGACGGCGGACCGCGCCGCGATCCTGGCCCGATTGAGCCAGATCCCCAATATCGCCCGCTTCACCGGTCGGACGGGCCTGGTCTATCGGCGGGTGCTGGCAGGCGGGCGTGACCTGCGCGTCGATGGCTGGATGCGTTATGTCGGCGCATCACGGCTGGGCGTCGGGCCGGTCCTGGGCGAGCGGCAGGGCGAGTATTGGGACAGCGGGCTGACCGCGCGACTGGGGCTCGGCGCGTTCGGCCTGACGGCGGGCATCACCAACCTGGCCAATGTGCGCGGCAACCGGTTCGCGCTGGGCACGCCCTTTGCCACCGGTCGAGATCAGGTGACGCCGCTTCGCCCGCGCACGCTTCGCATCGGTCTCGACGCGGCGTTCTGATCAGGATTTGGTGAACAGAGACAGCGGCACCGCCTCCGCCATCGCCTGATATCCCGCCATGCTGGGGTGGAGATGGTCGCCGGAGTCATAGGCGGGCATCAGGTGGTCGGGCCTGGCCGGATCGCGCACCACGCGGTCGAAATCGACCACCCCGTCGAAAATGTCCGCCGTACGTATGAAGCGATTGATCGCCTGGCGATCCGCCTCGGTTTCGGGGCCGGGATGGTAATAGTCGTTGCCCTGAAACGGCGTGATCGTCCCGATGATCAGGCGGATGCCATGCGCATGGGCCCGCTCGACCAGCTGGCGATAGGCAGCAATGATCTGGCGCACCATCGCCTGATGCGTGGCCGCGTCGACGGGGTGCTCGCGGGTCAGCACGCCCAGATCGTTCACGCCCTCCAGCAGGATCACATGGCTGACGCCGGGTCGGGAGATCACGTCGCGGTCGAACCGCGCCATAAGATTGGGACCCAGCCCGTCGAGCAACACACGGTTGCCCCCGATCCCCGTATTGACGACCGAAAAGCTGCGCGTGGCGGGGGAGGCGGCGAGCCGCCGGGCCAGATCGTCCGGCCAGCGCCGATTGCTGTTATCGGCGATGCCATAGCCATCGGTGATCGAGTCGCCGATCGTTACGATGGTACGGCGCTGCACCGCGTCCTGCACCTCGACGTCGGACAGGCTCCACCAGCCGCCAATGGCCGGCGCCTCGGGCAGGGTGGTGCGCGCGGTGGCGTCGCCCGCGATCAGGAAGGTCGTGCCCCGCGCCGCGGAATGGCCGGTCGGCGTGGTGACGGTGTCGGCGAAATAGAAACTGACCGCGACATCGCTCCCCGTTTGGACAGGTAGCGCGATCGGATCGGAGTAAAGCTCGGCTCCGGGCGGCAGGATGACATCCGCCCGTCCGTCGAAGCGGACCGGCAGCGGCACCGCGACGTCGGGCCGGCCGGGTGTGGCGAGACCGATGCTCGCCGCGCCGATGTGCAACGGCGTGGTGCCGGTCAGGTTCGACAGGCGCAGGCGAAGAACCTGGCCCGTCGCGGTCAAGTGGACGAACTGGCGGATGGTCGCGGGCCCGGCCTTGGCAAGCTTGTCGGCAGGCGCCCCCTCCACCCGCATCTGCGCCGAGCCCCAGGCGGGCGTCCAGCGCACCTCCCGCGCCAACGCCGGGGCGGCGACCAGAAGCGGCAGAGCGAGCAACCCGGTCAACGGGTGCGGAAAGCGGCGTGCCTTCATCTCCATCCTCTCAATTCGATCGATCGGCGCTTGCGGCCATGGCTTATGGTAGCGATAACGTGGCTCAAAGCAAACGAGAAGGCTCCTGGCCAGATTGTCAGAGAGTCAGGAGAGAGACGATGCGCCATTTGCTCCTGTCCGCCGCATGGCTGGCCTTGTTGCCGGGTGTGGCCTGGGCCGCGCCGGACTGTGCGGGGCCGGTTGTGGCGTGCGAGCAGGCAGCCCCCGGCGCACTGAGCCTGTTGGCGCCGGGGCGCTCCACCGGGGTGCTGGTCGATCTGCAGGACGAACTGGGCGTCCGCCGCGCCGCGACCGATCTGGTCGCCGATCTGAAGGCGGTGGGCGGCGGCGATGTCCGCCTGACCGATAAGCCGGGCGGCGGCGTGGCGATCATCGCCGGAACGCTCGGCCATAGCGCGGTGATCGACGCGCTGGTGAAGGCGGGCAAGGTCGACGTGCGGGGCCTGGCCGGTCAGTGGGAAGGCTATGTCGAACAGGTGGTCGACAGCCCCCTGCCGGGCGTCACCCGTGCCTTGGTAATCGTGGGGGCGGATCGGCGTGGCACCATCTTCGGCCTCTATGACATCAGCGCCAAGGCAGGGGTCAGCCCCTGGACCTGGTGGGCGGACGTTCCGGCGCGGCGTCATCCGACGCTTTATCTGACGGCGGGCCGGGTCGCGGACCATCCGGTGGTCCAGTATCGCGGCATCTTCATCAACGACGAGGAACCCGGGTTCGGCGGCTGGGCGCGCGCCAAGTTCGGCGGGGTCAATCACCTGGCCTATGAGAAGGTCTTCACGCTGCTGCTTCGCTCCAAGGCCAATTTCCTGTGGCCCGCCATGTGGGGCAAGTCGCTCTGGGAGGACGATCCCGCCTCCGCCCCGCTGGCGCAGGAGATGGGTGTCCTGCTCGGCACCTCGCACCATGAGCCGATGCAGCGGGCCCAGGCCGACTGGAAGCGCGAGGGAAGCGGCCCTTGGGATTACAGCAAGAACGGCCCGGCACTTCGCGCCTTCTGGCGCAAGGGGATCGAGCGGCGGGGCAAGGCGGAAGACCCTGTGACCATCGGAATGCGCGGCGACGGTGACGAGCCGATGACCGAAGGCACCGCGATCGACCTGCTCCAGGGGATCGTGCGCGACCAGCGACAGATCATCGCCGACGTGACTCACCGCCCTGCGTCGGAGACGCCGCAAGTCTGGGCGCTCTACAAGGAAGTGCAGGATTATTATGATCAAGGGATGCGCGTCCCCGACGACGTGACCCTGCTCTTCGCCGACGACAATTGGGGCAATATCCGCCGCCTGCCGCCCGTGGCGGCACGCCGCGCCGGGGGTGCGGGCGTCTATTATCACTTCGATTATGTCGGCGGTCCGCGCAACTATAAGTGGCTGGACACCAACGCGATCCCGCGCGTGTGGCAGCAGATGCGGATGGCATCGGACTATGGCGCGGATCGGTTGTGGATCGTCAATGTCGGCGACCTGAAGCCGATGGAATCTCCGACCAGCTTTTTCCTCGACATGGCGTGGAATCCGGCGCGCATGGATCTGGCAGCGATGCAGGCTTATCCGACCCGCTGGGCGACGCAGCAGTTCGGCGCGGCGCACGGGGCTGAGATCGGTGCCCTCCTGACCCGCTATGGCCAGCTCGCCAGCCGTCGCAAGCCCGAGCTGATCGATGCCACGACATATGGCCTGGCAAATGGCGAATGGGCGCGTGTGTTGGGCGAATGGAACGTGCTCGACACCGCCGCGCGCAAGGTCGGGGCCGCGCTCCCAGCGGCGTGGCACGATGCCTATTACGAGCTGGTCCTCCATCGGATCGAGGCGATGACGAACCTCCATCGCCTGTATCAGGCGGTCGCCGCCAACCGCGCGGCGGCACAGGCCGGGGATGCGAAGGCGGCGGCGCGTTTCGCCGAGGCAGCGCGCGGCTATTTCGCGCAGGATGCCGTCATTCGGCGGCGCTATGAGGTCGATACGGCGGGCGGCAAGTGGACCAGCATGATGGCCCAGACCCATATCGGCTATACCGGCTGGCAACAGCCCGATAGCGATGTGATGCCTGCGCTGGCGACGGTGGAAAAGCCGCTGCCGCTTCCTCCGATTGCCGCCATGCCACACTTGCGGATCGCCGCCGATGCGGGACGCGCGATCAATGGGCGGGGTGTCCGGTGGCAGCGTGTGGCAGGCTTCACGGCGGACGGCGCGGCGATGGTCGCGACTCCTACCACTGCCCCGGTGATCGAGCGACCGGGTGGAGACAGTCCGCATATCGTTTATGAAGTGAACTGGGATCGCACTGGTCCGGTCACGCTGGGCGTCGTCACCGCCCCTGGGCTGGACGTGCGGGGTGGCGGCAAGCACCGTATCGCGCTGTCGGTCGATGACGGCGCGCCCATCATGCTAAACCTGATGGCGGGGGAAAGCGAGGCAAGCTGGGGTCGCGCTGTGATCGAGAACCGCCGCGTCGCCGCGACCGTGCTGCCGTCACTGGCGGCGGGCAGGCATCGGCTTACCCTGTGGCTGGTCGATCCCGAAGTGGTGGTAGAGGGCGTCACACTCGACCCCACCGGTTAGGCGTTACCCTCCGCGCAGCATCCGCATGGCGTGGGCGCGGAGCATTTTGGCGTTCTCCGGTCCGTCGCCCAGCACGCCATGCCGCGCCTCCGGCAGATGGGCCAGGGGATGGCTATCGGGCCGGAATACATAATGGTCGAACCAGGCGCGCCACGCCGCGCGTTCCTCTGGCGGCCGACCCGCGATCGCGCTCATCGCCAGCAGCATCGTGGGAAAGGGCTGGTCCGGCGCGACGGGAAAGGCGTCCCACCAGTAATTGACCAGCAGGTTGAACGCGCCGCGCGCCTCGACCCGGTGCCACCAGAGCTTGGGCATGTAGAGCGCATCGCCGGGTTCCAGGTCGATGGTGATCGCCCGGTCTCGCGCCCGGTCGAACCGGGGATAGCGCGGATCGCCCGGCTCGGCCTCGGCGGCGAGCGCTACGGGCTGTCCCGCCATGCTGTGGTCGATCGGCCCGACATAGAGGTCGCCGATCGCATCGGGAGGATAGAGGGTGAAGCGCCGCCGCCCCGCCACCGCGCAGGCGAGATTGTCCATCATGTCGTAATGACACGCGACGGTCGACGTGTGGCCGATCCAGATGCGCGGGGCCACAGCTGGCGCCATGAAGTTCAGGCCATTGGCTTCGCCCAGGCCCGGCAGCACGACGGGCATCGGCAGTGACCCGACATAGAGCGTATCGCCATCGCCCTCTGCTTGCGTGATGCGCCGGATCGCTTCGCCCAGCGGCATGGACTCGCGACGGAAATTGAAGCCCGCCAGATCATCGGTGTAGGTGTAGCGGCCCCTGATCCCGGCCGCGCCGACAAAGGCCTCGACCTGTCGCCCGACATCGAAGCCCGCGAGATAGTCGGCCAGCGATGCGCCGCCTTCCGCCGCAGCCCGCGCCAGCGGCCAGTGCGACACCGCGCCGCGCAGGACGACCGGGCGGCACGGTTCGACGACCAGCCGGTGGAAGGCGTCCGGGTCGGCCAGCGGCGACGGATCGACCGCGTTCGCCGACTCCGTCATTCGGCCAGCCCGCTCAGCCGGTCATTGCGCCGCCCGGCCAGTTGCGGGATGTGCCGCACCGATCCCGCCACGGCATAGATGAGTTGCAGATCGCCGTTGCGAAACAGTGCCAAGGCCGCCTGGTCCGACAGCGCGTGCAGCGCATCCAGACTGATCGTGTAGAGCGAGTCGAGCCTCAGGCTCTCGCCATTGTCGAACTGAAAGCTCAGGTCGATCGGCTCGACCAGCTTGTGCTCCAGCAGCCGGGCGATGAAGGCCTCGGTCTCGGGCAGGCCGCTATGGAGCGTGCGCAGTGCCGCCTGGACCCGGCGCAGGGCGGGAGCGGGGCTGCCGTCCGCCTCGAACAGGGGGGCGCCGTCTGCTTGGGTCAAAGCGGGGTGGGCGCTGGCTCTTAGAA
>NZ_LDTE01000070.1 GCF_001476905.1 Sphingomonas sanguinis
CTCGGTGAGACACCCTGCCCTCCCCCGGCCCAGTTTCAGGTAAACGATGCCCCGCATCGTTTAGGTCATGCCGGGGGCATGACCGACCTGAAACTCGCCTGCGGGAGGGGAGATATGGTGTCGATCACTTCGGCCAGGAAACCGAATCGCCTTCGGATATCCCCAGCTCCGCCGATCGTCCGCCGACCAGCTCCAGCACCGCCGCCACCGGCTCGCCCGAGGGGATCGGGGTCTGGCTGAACGGGGTCGTGTTCTCGGCGATGCGCGCGATGGTGCCGTCGGCGCGCAGGAACAGGATATCGAGCGAGGTCGGCGTGTTCTTCATCCAGAAATTCGCCTCGCGCGGGCCGCCACCCTCGGGCGGATAGGGCGCGAACAACATGCCGCCATCGGGCTTCAGGTCGGTACGGTACATCAGGCCCTGTTCCTGTTCGGCGGCGGTGCGCGCGCGCTCGACCTGGAATTTATGCTGGCCCTGCGCGGTGGTGATTGTCACCGCCACCGTCTCGGCGGCCTTTTGCCCCGTCTGCTCGGTCGCGGAGGTGCCCGCCGAACAGGCCGAAAGCGCCAGCCCCAGCGGCGCCAGCGCCAGCGCCACTGCGACCGTCACACCCTTATATGTCATCCCAAGTCCCGTTCCGTCACGATCACCGCCAGCGGCCCCTTGGGACCGTCGACGATACGCGCGGCCAGGGGCTGGCCCGGCTCCACCTCGAGGATGCCGCCGCGCCTGAGCGTCTCCATATGCACGAAGATATCCATGCCGTCGCGATCCCGCAGCAGAAAACCATAGCCTTTCAACCGGTTGAACCACTTGACCGATACTGGCTCAGGTGTCCCCGCTCCTTCGACCAGGGCGACCGGATCGATGCGATCGGGGGAGCGCGGGCGCCGGGGCTGTTCGGGCACCGCATGGGTCAGGTCGATCGCCACCACGTCGCGCGCCTGATAGCCGCGCCCGCCGCGCACCGCGGTCAGCTCGACCCGCGCGCCCTCGGGCAGGCTGCGTCGGCCATGCGGCTGGAGCACGGTGAAGTGCACCAGCACATCGCCATATGCCGGATCGTCCGCGACCACGAAGCCAAAGCCCCGTGTCACGTCGAACCATTTCACGACCCCCGCCAGACCAACGGCCGTATCCGCCGTTTCGCTGTCGATGCCGCCCCCCTGATTTGGCGTTTCATCCAGCATCATCGCACCCTTGTACGCTTTGCTAGCATCATTGTTCGCACTCGCAATGCAAGGCCGTTCATTTTTCCTGGTCCGCAGTGGGACGTCGGAACGGGAAAACCCGTCAAATCAGGGCTTGAGTATCCCCGCACGCGATTGAGCCTGTTCAGAAATCGTCATCGTCCGGCACCTCGCCGGACGCGGCCGCGACGATTCGGCGGGACAGCTCCACCGAGTGGCCGGCACGCATCATCGCCGCGAATTGCTTGTCGCGCGTCGCCCGGTCCGCTTCGCCGGTTGCGTACGGGCCGATTCGCTTGCGCCGGGCAAAGGCGAGGGCGGCGTCGCGCGCCGCCTCCGCCACCTGGGGACCGATCGCCTCGTGATCCTCCGTGCCCACACGCGCGGCGTGCAGGGCCTGCGCCACTCGGCGTGCGCCCAGGCCACGCCTGGCGAGCGACGCGGCCTTCGCCTCGGCATAGGCGCGGTCGTCGATATAGCCGAGCGAGACCATGCGCGCCGCCAACCCCTGGGCGTCGGGCGCCCCCTCCCCGGCCCAGCCCCTTTCGCGCAGCTTGCGGGTCAGGTAATCGACCAGCTTGCCCTCGGTGGTCGCGAAGCGTTCGACGTAACGCAGCGCGAGTCTCTCGAGCAATTTGGGGTCAAGCGGCTTGGGCGGGCGTCGATCGGCGGGCACGCCTTGTTTGTGCCACACTGACACCGGATTTAGAACGCGGGAAGCCGCTATCCGCGGCACAAAAGTTTCATCCGCGCCCGATTGACGATCCGCGGGCGCGCAAAAGCATAAGGGACGAAGGCAAGGCCATGACGATCGAGCACCATCAGGACGACGCGCGCGCCATCATCGCGACGCCGACCGAAGATGCGCTGCCGCGCCGCTTCGCCGACTTCGACACGCTGGGCGAGGCATTGGACTATGCCGCGTCGGGCTCGCGTGGGCTGAACTTCCACGACGCGCGCGGCACCCTGTCGCGGCCCTATCCCTTTTCCGAACTGCGCGAGGACGCACTGACCTGCGCCCGCCGCCTGATCGCCAGCGGCGTGCAGCCCGAGGATCGCATCGCGTTGGTCGCCGAGACCGGGCCGGAATTCGCCGCGCTTTTCTTCGGCGTGGTATATGCGGGCGCCTGGCCGGTGCCGCTGCCGCTGCCGACCTCGTTCGGTGGGCGAGACAGCTATATCGAGCAGCTGCGCGTCCAGCTCGCCAGCTGCGACCCCAAGATGCTGATCTTCCCGCCCGAACTGGCCCAGATGGCTGGCGCCGCCGCCGAGGCCGCGGGCTGCGAGGGGATCGACTGGGACAGCTTCGCCACGCGCGCAGCCCCCGAGACCGAACTGCCCAAGGCCGATCCGGAAGCGATCGCCTATCTGCAATATTCCAGCGGCTCGACCCGTTTCCCGCATGGCGTGGCGATCACCCATCATGCGCTGCTCAACAATCTGGCGGCGCACAGCCATGGCATGAAGATTCAGGAGAGCGATCGCTGCGTCTCGTGGCTGCCCTGGTATCACGACATGGGTCTGGTCGGCTGCTTCCTGTCGCCGGTCGCCAACCAGGTGTCGACGGATTATCTGAAGACCGAGGATTTCGCGCGGCGTCCGCTGGCGTGGCTGGACATGATCAGCCGCAATCCGGGCACCTCGGTCAGCTATTCGCCGACTTTCGGCTATGACATTTGCGCGCGCCGCATCTCGTCGCAGACCAAGGCGTCGGACCGCTTCGACCTGTCGCGCTGGCGGATCGCGGGCAATGGCGCGGACATGATCCGTCCCGACGTCATGCAGAGCTTCGTCGACGCCTTTGCCGATGCGGGCTTCCCGGCGACCGCTTTCCTGCCGTCCTATGGCTTGGCCGAGGCGACGCTGGCGGTGTCGATCATGCCGCCGGGCGAGGGCATTCGCGTCGAACTGGTCGAGGAAACCCAGCTGTCGGGCGGCGCGCAAGGCACCGACCGGCCACAGCGTTTCCGCGCCATCGTCAATTGCGGCAAGCCTGCGCGCGACATGACCATCGAAATCCGCGAGGAGGACGGCACGCCGCTTCCCGACGGCGCGATCGGCAAGGTCTGGTGCAAGGGCCCGTCGGTCATGGTCGGCTATTTCCGCGACCAGGCCGCGACCGATGCCTGCCTGGTCGATGGTTGGCTCGACACCGGCGACATGGGGTATATGTCCAAGGGCTATATCTACATCGTTGGCCGCGCCAAGGACATGATCATCGTCAACGGCCGCAACCACTGGCCGCAGGATATCGAATGGGCGGTCGAGCAGCTGCCGGGCTTCAAAGCGGGTGACATCGCCGCCTTCGCCATAACTACGCCGGGCGGTGAGGAAACCCCCGCCGTGCTGGTCCAGTGCCGCAGCTCGGACGACGAGGAGCGCCTGCGCCTGCGCGACGAAATCCGCGAGCGCGTGCGCGCGGTGACGGGCATGAACTGCGTGATCGAACTGATCCCGCCGCGCACCCTACCCCGCACCAGCTCGGGCAAGCTGAGCCGCGCCAAGGCCCGCAACCTGTATCTGGCGGGCGAGATCAAGCCGTACGACGTCGCGGCCTGATCTATTTGGAACTTGAGATTGGAGGAAAGGGCTCGGTGAAAGACCGGGCCCTTTTCCACACGTTCGTTCAGTCTGAGCGAAATCGAAGGTGATGCTCCGCCATCATTCCAATACGCCACCCCGGCGCAGGCCGGGGTCCAGTTTCCACCAAGCCCGTGGCGCCCTCGCCAGCTTATCCAAACTGGACCCCGGCCTGCGCCGGGGTGGCGACTTTTGTTGGAGCGGCTCGGTAACTGTGGCCTTTAACCTTGCTTTGGCGGAACGGAGGTTGGGAAAGCCCCCTCAATCCTTCAACGGATCATGCCCCCAGTTCATCAACGAATAGCGCCACGGCGAATGCTCGACATCCTTGTCCGGCCCGCCCTGCTTCAGATGCCGGTGCACATAACCGACGACCTTCTTCATATGCGCAAAGTCATCGTCGGTCAGGTCGGCCTTCTTCTTGCGCTTGATCTCGACGATCCGGCGGCCCGACTCATGACCGACGCTCTCGCCTGAACCGCCCTTTTTCTGGCCGACATCCTGCGACTCGTCGGTATCCAGAAACTTCTCCAGCTCGGCCGGGGCCATGTTCACGGCCTCCTTGAAATCGGCGTAAACCTGTTCGTGATCGTCGGCCATGCGCGGCTCCTTTCGGGGCGGTCAACGCTGCGCGCAGGCTTCGGGGTTCAGATCAGCATCGCATAATAACTTTGCGGCGGCAGCGGCAGGGTCGCCCGTGCAATCCCGCCGAGGATCAGCACGACTGCCACTACCACGCCCGTCGCCAGCACGATCCGCCGGTCACCCCGCCACGGCTTGGCGAGGATCAGCCCCAGCGCGCACGCGACGATCGGCCACAAATGATAGCGGACATCCGACGCCACGCTGATGACCAGGAAGCTCGCCTCCAGCCCCAGCGCCGAGCCGAACAGCGCCCCCGCAAAGCCATGGCCGCGCGTCACCGCCAGCCCTCCGGCTGCCAACACGAGCCAGACGATCGGCCACATGATCGGTACATCGACCCAAAGCCCCGCCATCTTCTGCCAGGCCAGCGCGGTCCGGCCCGGCTGCCCCAGATGATAATCATTGGGTTCGCTCCCCTGCGGCGGCGCGGCGTTGATCAAGCGCGCAGGCACCCAGAACCGCCAGGTCGAATTGACATGCGCCAGCCGCTGCTCGGCATAGGCCAGCGGATGGTGCAGGATCGAGGGCGCGAGCTTGACATAAATCTGTCCCGGCGGTGTCTTCTCGAACCGCTGGAGCCGGGTACCGCAGCGTGAGGGTTCGCCCAGCGGGTCCCAGAAAAAGGGCTTCACACACTGCTTGGCGCGGATGTCCGCCACCTCGGCGGGGGACAAGCCCAGCCGGGGATCATAAGGCACTCGCACCGCAATTCCCGCCAGATCATATAGCGCCTGGGTTCGCGCCACGCCGCTGTCCGCCGCTCCCAGCAGACGGTGATTGATGAAGGGCGCCGCCGCCAGTGTCGCGAGCGTGAGCGCCACGGTGATCGCAATCCGGCGCGGCCAACGCTCCGTGACCAGCAGCGCGACAAGCGGTGCGATGGCGAAGATCGCATTGGCGCGGACCAGCGCGGCATAGGCCAGCAACAGTCCTGCCGCAGCCCAGGCTCCGCGCGGCACCGCCTGCCCCCGAAGCCGCCACCAGCCGATGATCCCGACCGCCCCCAGCGTGGCGGCCGTCATCTGCGCATCCTTCAGGATCGCGACCTGCCAGCCGAGCCAGGGCGGCACCAGTCCGACCGCCAGCACCATCAAAGCACCGCGCGGTCGCCGGTCGACGATCGCCGCCGCCAGCGCCCCCAGCCCCAGCCACCATCCGGCCAGTTGCAGCACCAGCATCGGCTCCGCACCGTGCGGGCCGAAGATCGACCAGAGCCGCGCCATGATCGGCGGGTGCCAGTCGTCATATTGCCCGGTCAGCGCCTGCGCATATTGGCCGACACTGTCATACTGGACGAAGCCCGGCGTGAAGACGATGATGCTGAGCCCGAACAGGATCAGGGTCGCGACGATAATACGCAGGCGGTGGCTATAAACGCGGGTCATGACGAATGCGACCGATGCGGCCAAAACCGGATGTTCCGCAAGCGGAATGCGGCATGCCGACCCCGGCCGGGCGTAATTCGAACGGCCATGGATCGACCAACGGACAAAAAGGGGCGGCGTTGCCTCGACGATATCAGGGCGATAGCAGGGCCCTCGCAAAAGCGCGGCGATACGTCCGTGCGAAATGGCCGCCGCGCCGGAGAGTGCCGATGGAACCCCAGACCGCCCTTCTCATCATCGATATGCAGATGACGATGCAGCACCGGATCGAGGCCGGACGACCGCACGTCAACGCCAGCGCACCCGCTGCCATCGCCTCGCTGGCCACCGCTTTCCGCGATGCGGGCCGCCCGGTGATCCATGTCCGCCATGCCGAAGCCGATCCCGCCTCGCCGATGCACCCCGAATCCCCCGGCCATGCGCCCATGGCCTGTGCACACGACCGGCCGGGCGAGGCGGTGTTCGTAAAGACCAGCTCCTCGGCTTTTGCCAGCACCGGGCTGGAGACTCATTTGCGCGAAAGAGGCATCACCCATTTGGTCGTCGTCGGCGCGGTCGCGGGGTTCTGCGTCAATTCGACGGTACGCGCGGCCAGCGACCTGGGCTTTGCGGTGACCGTGGTGACCGACGCGGTCATCGGTTTCGACCTGCCCTCAGCCGGGCTCGACGCACAGGTGATATTCGACGTGACCATGGGTCTGCTGGCGGCGGATTTTGCAATCCTCCACGACAGCGGGTCGATCATCGAATTGCTCTGAGGAACGCCCAGGACATAACGCCAACAAAAAAAGGGGCCCGCCGCAGCGAGCCCCTTTCCTGTAATCCGATCGGCAAAAATCAGATGTGGATCGCGCGCCCATAAGCGGCGAGCACCGACTCGTGCATCGATTCCGAAATGGTCGGGTGCGCGAACACCGTTTCCATCAGCTCGGCCTCGGTCGTCTCCAGCTGGCGCGCGACGACATAGCCCTGGATCATCTCGGTCACTTCCGCGCCGACCATGTGCGCGCCGAGCAGCTCGCCGGTCTTGGCGTCGAACACGGTCTTCACAAAGCCTTCCGCCTCGCCCAGCGCAATCGCCTTGCCATTGCCGATGAACGGGAACTTGCCGACCTTCACCTGATACCCGGCCTCCTTGGCCTTCGCCTCGGTCAAGCCGACGCTGGCGACCTGCGGGCGCGAATAGGTGCAGCCGGGGATATTGCCCTTGTCCATCGCGTGCGGATGGACGTCCTTGTTGCCCAGCGCCTGCGCAATGGCTTCGGCGGCGATCACGCCCTCATGGCTCGCCTTGTGCGCCAGCCAGGGTGCGCCGGTCACGTCGCCGATCGCCCAGATGCCGTCGACATTGGTGCGGCAGAAGCCGTCGGTCTTGATATGACCGCGATCGGTGGTGACGCCCAGCTTCTCCAGACCGATATTCTCGGTGTTGGGGACGATGCCGATGGCGACGATCGCGTGGCTGAACTCGGCGGTCTCGACCTTGCCGTCGGGGCCCTTCATCGCGGCCTTCACGCCCGACGCAGTGGCTTCCAGCTTCTCAAGGCCGGTCTTGGTCTTGATGGTCATGCCGAACTTGGTCAGCTGCTTGGTCATGAACTCGCTGACTTCGGCGTCCTCGACCGGCATGATCCGGTCGAGCATCTCGACGATGGTCACTTCCGCGCCCATGTCGTTGTAGAAGCTGGCGAACTCAACGCCGATCGCGCCCGAACCGATGACCAGCAGCTTGGTCGGCATGGCGGGCGGGACCATCGCGTGGCGATAGGTCCAGATGCGTTCGCCATCGGCCTTGGCGAAGGGCAGGTCGCGCGCGCGTGCGCCGGTGGCGACGATGATGTGCTTGGCGGTCAGCTCGGTGGTCTTGTCGCCCTGGACGACCGACAGCTTGCCCTTACCCGTGATCGTGCCGACGCCCTCGACAACCGTCACCTTGTTCTTCTTCATCAGGCCCTTGACGCCCGCATTCAACTGGCCCGCCACCTTGCGGCTGCGATCGACCACCTTGTCCAGGCTGAACGAGGGCTTCTCGACCGACAGGCCGTACTGCGCGGCATGGGTCATGTAATGATAGACCTCGGCCGAGCGCAGCAGCGCCTTGGTCGGGATACAGCCCCAGTTGAGGCAGATGCCGCCCAGCCGCTCGCGCTCGACGATCGCGACCTTCAGGCCAAGCTGGCTCGCGCGGATCGCCGCGACATAGCCGCCGGGACCCGAGCCGAGGACGATAAGGTCGTACGTGTCAGCCACTTTGCTCTTCCTTCTGAACGCGCGCCTTGGCGGTGCGTGGGGTTCGCCCCCGAGAAAATTTCAGTTGTCGTCTGCCGGGGCCATCGGCGGAACGGTACGGGGCTTGCGGTCCTTGTCGGTCGCGACGAACACGAAGCGGGCCTGGGTCACCTTGGTCGCATCCTCAACGTGACGGGCGCGACGCCAGGCCTCTACCTCGATGGTCATCGACGTGTTGCCGACCCGGACCAGGGTGGCATAGACCGACACTTCGTCACCGACGAGAACGGGGGCATGGAACTTCATCCCCTCCGCCGCGATCGTGACCGCGCGGCCGCCCGAATGGCGCGACGCCACCGAGCCCGCCGCCAAGTCCATCTGGCCCATCAGCCAGCCGCCGAAGATGTCGCCATACGGATTGGCGTCCGACGGCATGGCGGTGACGCGGATCGTCGGGTCCAGATCGGGCAGCATGGTCATTGTTCGCTATGCCTCCGCGCCATGCGATCGGCGATGCGGGCGCGGTGGAGCGGGCCGATGCCCATCGCCACCGTCGCGACCGCCGCCGCCGCTCCGCACCACCAGATTTCGGTACGGGCGAGCGGATAGGCCCAGGCGGCGGCCCAGGTCATGACAAGCGCCGCCATCAGCCCCAGGCCGATATAGAACAGCTCCGTCCGAACCCGCATGCCCCCGCCCCCGGCTTATCAGGCCAGCATCGCCAGCGGACGCTCGACCAGTTCCTTGAACACCTTCATCAGTTCGGCGCCGTCGGCCCCGTCGATGGCGCGGTGGTCGAAGCTGCCCGTCGCCGACATGACGGTTGCCACGCCCAGCTGGTCGTCGACGATGTACGGACGCTTCTCGCCCGCGCCGATCGCCAGGATCATGCCCTGCGGCGGGTTGATGACCGCCTCGAACTGCTTGATGCCGAACATGCCCATGTTCGAGATCGAGGCCGTGCCGCCCTGGAATTCATGCGGCTGCAGCTTGTTGTCGCGGGCGCGTGTGGCGAGGTCCTTCATCGTGGTCGAGATGGACGACAGCGACCGCGTATCGGCCTCCGACACGATCGGGGTGATCAGGCCCGCCGGGGTCGACACCGCGACCGAGATGTCGGCGCGCTTGAAGCTGATCAACTGGTCCGGCGTGAACATGACGTTGCACTTCGGCACCGCCATCAGCGAGACGCCCAGCGCCTTGATGAGCATGTCGTTGACCGACAGCTTCACACCGCGCGATTCGAGACCGGCGTTCAGCTCGCCGCGCAGCTTGAGCAGCGCGTCGAGGCGGATATCCACCGTCAGATAGATGTGCGGAACCTGCTGCTTCGATTCGGTCAGGCGACGCGCAATCGTCTTGCGCATGTTCGACAGCTTCGACGCTTCGTGCGGGATATCCGGCACCTGCGCGGGCTTGGGCGCGGCGGCCGGAGCCGACGCGGTTTCCGTCGAAGTCGAGGCGGCAGGTGCGGCGGCCTTGGCCTGGCCCGGCTGCGCGTTCTCGACATCGGCCTTCACGATGCGGCCATTCGGACCCGAGCCGGTCACGGCCGACAGGTCGAGCCCCTTTTGCGAAGCGATGCGGCGGGCCAGCGGGCTGGCGATCGCGCGGCCGCCGTTGCTGGCCGGCTTGCCCGAATCGGCGGGCTTGCCGTGATCCTCGGCCTGTTCGACCGTACGCTCGGCAGGCTTGGCTTCGCTGCCGGTCTTGTTGGGGTCGGTGGGGTCGGTCGGCATGGGGCTGGCCGGAGCCGGGGTTTCCGACTTGCTCGGCGCCTGGACCGCAGAGGCATCCTCGCCCTCTTCGGCCAGGATCGCGATGACGGTGCCGACCTTCACATTGTCGGAACCCTCGGAGACGAGGATCTTGGCGATCACGCCCTCATCCACCGCCTCGAATTCCATGGTGGCCTTGTCGGTTTCAATCTCGGCCATGATGTCGCCGGACTTCACCGTATCCCCTTCCTTCACCAGCCATTTGGCCAGCGTGCCTTCCTCCATGGTCGGCGACAGCGCGGGCATCTTGATCTCGATCGACATGGAGGTCCTCTCGGGGCAAACCAATTCCGTAGCGGCCCGTCTCTTGCGCCCGAATTGCGCCCGGTCAAGTCATGGCCTTGCACGAAATAGTATGTAACGGCATCGGTATGTCACAAAATGGGGGCCGCCATGCGTATCTATCTGGTCGTGATCGATGATAGTCCGGAATCACGCATCGCCTTGCGCTTTGCCGCCCGGCGCGCGGTGAAGACCGGCGGCGGCATCGAAATCCTGACGGTGCTGCCTCCGCAGGAGTTCATCGCGTTCGGCGGCGTGCAAGCTACGATCGAAGACGAGGCGCGCCAGCAGGCCGAGGCGCTGCTGGCGAGTGCAGCAGGCACCATCCTGGACGAATCGGGCCTGCGCCCTTCGATCACGGTGCGTGAGGGTGAGGCGCCCAAGGTGATCCGCGAGATCATCGCGGCCAATCCGGATGTCGCGGCGCTGGTGCTGGGCGCGGCGGCGAGCGGCGCGCCGGGCAAGCTGGTCAGCCACTTCTCGGGCACCGACGCGGGCGCGCTGCCGGTGCCGGTGATGATCGTGCCGGGATCGCTGACGCCCGAGGCGATCGATCGGTTGAGCTGAAAAGAGATTCCGCCCCTGCAAGGGGAGGTGGCAGTCCGCAGGACTGACGGAGGGGTGTCCACGCTAATGGTGACACCCCTCCACCACCGCTTCGCGGCGGTCCCCCTCCCCTTGCAGGGGAGGAATTTGGGACTTTACTCCGCCGCCTTGGCCATGTCCTCGAACCCCGCCGCCGCCAGGAAGCGTTCGGCATCGAGCGCCGCCATGCAGCCGGTGCCCGCCGCCGTCACCGCCTGACGATACACCTTGTCCGCCACGTCGCCGCACGCGAACACGCCGGGCACGCTGGTCCGGGTCGAACCCGTCTCGACCGCAATATAACCGTCCGAATCCAGCTCCAGATGGCCGCGGAACAGCTCGGTCGCCGGGTGATGCCCAATCGCGACGAAGCCGCCCTCGACGTCCAGGCGGCTATGCTCGCCAGTCACCGTGTCGAGCAGGTCGAGCGCGACCAGGCCCGCATTGCCGCCGCCATCGACGAACTCGCGGACCTCTTTGTTCCACAGCACCTTGACGTTCGGGTGCGCGAACAGCCGCTCCTGCAGGATACGCTCGGCGCGCAGCGAATCGCGGCGGTGGATCAGCGTCACGTCGTCCGAATGGTTGGTCAGATAGAGCGCTTCCTCGACGGCGGTGTTGCCGCCGCCGATGACCGCGACCTTCTTGCCGCGATAGAAGAAACCGTCGCAGGTCGCGCAGGCCGACACGCCCTTGCCCTTCATCGCCTCTTCGCTGTCCAGGCCCAGCCACTTGGCCTGTGCGCCGGTCGCGATGACCAGCACCTCGCCCTCATAGACGTCGCCGCCGTCGCCGATCAGGCGGAACGGACGGTTGGTCAGGTCGACCTGCGTGATCGTGTCCCACATCATCCGCGCACCGACATGTTCCGCCTGCTTCTGCATCTGCTCCATCAGCCAGGGGCCCTGGATGACGTCGGCGAAGCCCGGATAATTCTCGACATCGGTGGTGGTGGTCAGCTGGCCGCCCGGCTGGATGCCCTGCACCACGATCGGCTGCATCCCCGCACGCGCGCCATAAATGGCGGCCGACAGCCCGGCAGGGCCCGAGCCGAGGATGAGCATGCGGGTAGTGTGGGTGGTCATGTCCGAGTCCTGTGAAACGATTTTCCGCCTAGATAGTCACGCGGACGACAAAAATGAACCGCTTCTCATGCGGCCAATCGGCGCTAGCTTCGTTCATGGTTGCAAGTGGAGATTTGCCCGATGCGCGACGACGAGGATGTGAAGATCACCGACTATCAGGCACCCGCCGGAGGCTGGGGCTCGATGAAGGGCATGGCCAAGGTTCTGCCGAAGGAGGGGATCAATCCCGACACGCTGGACGCGCTGCGTCGCCTGAACAAGCCCGATGGCGTCATGTGCGTCAGCTGCGCCTGGGGCAAACCGGCCAAGCCGCATATCGCCGAATTCTGCGAAAACGGGGCCAAGGCGACGGCCTGGGAGCTGAGCACGCACCGGGTCACGCCCGACTTCTTCGCCAAGCATACGGTCAAGGAACTGGAGGCCTGGCCCGACCATGACCTGGAACAGGCGGGCCGCCTGACCCATCCGATGCGTTACGATCGCGGTTCGGACAAATATGTCGCGGTCAGCTGGGACGAGGCGTTCGCCGCGATCGGTGCCAAGCTTAAGACCTGCGACCCGACCAAGGTCGTGCTCTACGCCTCGGGTCGTGCCAGCCTCGAAACCTCGTTCATGTATTCGCTGTTCGCGCGGATGTGGGGGCAGCAAAACCTGCCCGACAGCTCGAACATGTGCCACGAGACGACCTCGGTCGGCCTGAAGTCCGCCATCGGATCGCCCGTCGCGACGATCCAGATGGAGGATTACGACAAGTGCGACGCGATCTTTTCCTTCGGGCAGAATGTCGCGACCAACGCCCCCCGGATGCTCCACAACCTGCAAGCCTGCGCCAAGCGCGGGGTGGAGATCGTGACCTTCAACCCGCTGCGCGAGCGCGGCTGGGAGCGTTTCGCCTCGCCTCAGAACCCGGTTCAGATGCTGACCGGCAGCTCGACCGACATCTCCAGCCAATATCATCAGGTGAAGGCGGGCGGCGACATCGCCGCGCTGACCGGCATCTGCAAGCTGGTGATCGAGGAGGATGACCGCGCCATCGCCAGCGGCGGCAAGCGCATCCTCGACCATCATTTCATCGAGCAGCACACGACCCGGTTCGAGGATTTCGCCAATTACTGCCGCAATGCCGCCTGGAGCGAGATCATCCGCGATTCGGGTCTGACCCGCGATGAGATCGAGCAGTCGGCGCGCGTCTATATGAAGTCCGAACGCGTCATCGCGGTGTACGGCATGGGCATCACCCAACACCGCTATGGCATCGACGCGCTGCACATGATCGTCAACCTGCTGCTGCTGCGCGGCAATATCGGCCGTGAGGGCGCCGGGCCGGGTCCGGTCCGCGGCCATAGCAACGTGCAGGGCCAGCGCACGGTCGGCATCACTGAGAAGACCGAACTCGCCCCCGTCGAGCGGTTGAAGGAATTGTTCGAGTTCGAGCCGCCGACTGAAAATGGCTGGGACACGGTCGAGGCGTGCCGCCAGATCATCGCCGGGACGGCACAAGGCTTCGTCCAGCTGGGCGGCAATTTCCTGCGCGCGACACCCGAACATGCCAAGATGAAGGCGGCCTGGGCGAAGCTGCCCATCACCGTCCATATCGCGACCAAGCTCAACAAGAGCCATTTGGTGCCCGGCGAGGAAAGCTACATCCTTCCCTGCCTCGGCCGGTTGGAAACGGACATGCAGGCGGGCGGCCGTCAGGCCGTGTCGATGGAAGATTCGTTCAGCCATATCTATGGCTCGGTCGGCAGGGCGACGCCCGCCGCCGATACGCTGCTGTCCGAACCCGCCATCGTCGCCGGGATTGCCAAGGCGGTGCTGGAGCCGAACCCTAATGTGCCGTGGGACGAATGGGTCGGCGATTATGGGCTGGTCCGCACCGCGATCGAGAATGTCTATCCGGACAAGTTCGCCAATTTCAACGAACGCCTGTTCGAGCCGGGTGGCTTCTGGAAGGGCAATCCCGCCTCGCACCGCCAATGGGAAACCGAGAGCGGCAAGGCCGAGTTCAACGTGCCGCGCGCGATGGATGCCTCGGGCATCACCCCCGCCGAAGGGCGGATGCGGCTGATCACGCTGCGGTCGAACGACCAGTTCAACACGACCATCTATGGCTATGACGATCGCTTCCGGGGGATCAGCGGCACGCGGATGGTCGCGATGATGAACAAGGCCGACATCGCGCGCCTCGGCCTGACCGATGGGCAGACCATCGCGCTGGAGGGCGATGCCGATGATGGCGAGGAACGTGTGGTCGAGGGCCTTCGCGTGGTCGAGTACAACATCCCCGAAGGCTGCATCGGCGGCTATTATCCCGAGCTCAACTATCTGATCCCGCTGGAGCATCATGCGCTGGAAAGCCATGTTCCCGCAGGCAAGTCGGTGCCGGTGAAGGTGCGCGTCCCCGCATGAGCATATTGGGAGCGGTCCTGGCCGGAGGGCAGTCGTCGCGCTTCGGATCGAACAAGGCGGTCGCCATGCTCGGCGACCGCACGCTGGTGGCGCATGCGCGCGCCACCATTGCCCCCTATTGCGCGCGCGTGGTGCAGGTGGGCGGCGCGGAGGGCGTACCCGACTTACCCGCGCCGGGCCTGGGTCCGTTGGGCGGGATCGCCGGAGCCTTGGACTATGCGGCCAGCCACGGCTTTCGCTGCGTCCTGACGATCGGGTGCGACATGCCGCGCCTGCCGGTCGGGCTGATCGAGGCGATCCTGCGCCGTGAGCCCAGCTATTGCCGCGATGCGCCGGTGCTGGGGCTGTGGCCCGCCGCGCTGGGGGCGCACCTGATGGCGCATCTTTCGCTGGGGCAGGATCGCTCGGTGCGCGGCTGGGTCCGCGCGATCGGGGCGATCCCGGTTATCTCGCCCGAGCCGCTTGCGAATGTGAATACGCCCGCCGATCTTGCCGCCCTATGAAAGTCGCCCAGGGGTGAGCGTCACCCATGAACCCGTTCACCCGTTGACCGTCGTCCGGCTGTCGCCCGATGGGTCGACCACGCCCATCGAACGGGCGGTGGCGGTCGAATGTCCGGTCGTGATCGAGGTCGATGGCTTCGGTTATGCGGTCATGATGATGACGCCGGAACGCCTGGAGGATTTCGCCACCGGCTTCCTGCTGACCGAACGGCTGATCGACCGTCCCGCCGACATTCTCGCCATCGAGCCTTTCGCGGCCGAGACGGGCTGGATCGTTCGGGTCACGCTGGCGGAGGCGCTGCGCGGGCGGATGCAGGACCGGGTGCGCCACCGGACCAGCGATACCAGCTGCGGGCTATGTGGCCTGTCGGGGCTGGAGCAGATCGCCCGGCCGGTGACGACACGCCCCCCTGCCCCGAACGCCACGCCCGCGACCCTGTTCGCCACCCTGTCGACCTTGCGCGATCATCAGCCGCTGAATGCCCGGACCGGGGCCGTCCATGCCGCCATCGCCTGTGACGCGCGCGGCGCCGTCCTGGCATCGGCGGAGGATGTCGGACGGCACAACGCGCTCGACAAGCTGGTCGGCACACTGGCCGGCACAGCGGGGCTCAAGACCGACTTCATCCTCGTCACCTCGCGGATCAGCTATGAGATGGTCGATAAGGCGCTGGTAGCGGGCGTCGGCCTGCTGGTCGGAATTTCGGCGCCGACCAGCCTCGCCATCGATCATGCCCGCGCCCATGGCCTGACCCTGATCGCGCTCGCCCGGTCGGATGCGATGCTGGTCGCGCATGATCCTTATGGGCGGTTCGGATAGAAAACCCGCGTCACCCCGTGGCGTATTGCGCGCGCTCGGTCCAGTAATCCTTCGCCCGCTCGGCGGCACTGTCGTCGCGATCCTGCAAGATACGATCGCGACCGGCGCGCTTGGCACGATAGGCCAGCTGATCCGCCCGTGCGATCAACCCCTCCAGCGTCTCGCCCGACTGGTATCGCGCGATCCCGCCACTGACCGTCAGGGGCGGCAGGTCACGCTCGGCAAAGGGCTCCAGCGCGACCTGGATGGCACGGCCGAGCCGGGATGCGCGATGGTCGCTGCCCTCGCCCGGGCCCGTCGGATCAGGCACCAGCAGCGCGAACTCCTCGCCGCCCATGCGCACGGTCAGGATATCCTTCGTGGTCAGCGTGTGCAGCACGCGCGCAAACGCGACCAGCACCAGATCGCCCTTTGCATGACCATGGTCGTCGTTGATCCGCTTGAAATGATCGAGGTCGAGCACGACCGCGTAAAGGCTATGCCCCTGGGTCTCCGCCTCGTGCAGCAGGCGCGGTCCGATCCGATAGAGGCCCCGCCGGTTGGTCAGCTCGGTCAGCGGATCGGTTTCCGCATCCAGGATCGTCTCTTCCAGCGCCTTCTGGATGACCAGCAGCATCAGGCACAGGCCCGCCGCGACCAACAATACGCCGCTCGAAACCTGCGACGCGACGGCATAGAGGCTGCCCGCATAGGCTTTGGCCGTGACACCAGACCCCAGCTCCAGCGCCAGGAAGGGCTTGGCCAGGAAGTGCAGGCAGATCAGGGCGAATATCCCCGCCAGCATCGCACGGATCGGCCCGGTCTGGCCGATTCGCCGAACCGAGAACACGACCAGCGCCGACCCGATGGCGAAGGGCAGCTGGAATAGCAACTCATAAGGCATGGTGCTGCGCGTGCCGTTCAGGATCGCGATACGCAGCACGATCCCCGCCACCCAGGCCATCAGCGCCAGCCGCCATTCGGGGCGTTGGCCCGCAAAGGCCTGTATCCCCACCGACATCAGCAACATGCCGCCCAGGAAGGTGGCATAGCCCACCACATGGAAAAGGATCACATGGTCACTGAACCGGACCAGCAGCTCGCAGATCGGTGTCACGAAACCGAGCAGATAGCTGGCCATGAACCATACCGCCGCCCGCTGCCGCGAATAGGACAGCGCAACCACGCCGTAGGTCACGGCAAACAGCGCGGCCATACAACTGTTGGCGATAAGGGCGTAGACGGCAGCGTTCACGACGTAAGACCCGACGACCCCATTTTGCAATTCCCGCGACAGACCTACCCGTCAGAGGCGAAGGATCGGTTAAGAGACGCGCGCCGGCTACAAAGCCGCTTCATCCTCCTGCTGCTATGAGATGCCAGCACACGCACAGCCGCCGGCGGATGCACAAATGCAGAGCGCGACGCGCCTGAGCCTGGACTTGGCGGAGGCGCTGGCCGGAAACTGGCGAATGTAGGGGAAAATACACCGGGTGGTAGCGAAGGAGGGACTTGAACCCCCGACACGCGGATTATGATTCCGCTGCTCTAACCAGCTGAGCTACTTCGCCATGCTAGGCGTTCCACCCGGTGGAGGCGCGCCTATAAACAGGCTGTTTTCGGGCGTCAAGCGAACAAATGACGCGACAGCATTTCCCATGGACCGCCACGATACCACCAGGTGCCGATACCGATGAGTTCGACCGGACGAGGCCGGAAATCGCGCTCCATCTGTTGGAGCAGCAGCTTGGCAGTGGCGGGCGTCACCTTGTTCTGGATCGTCACATGCGCGCGCCATCCGCCCGCGTCCTGCGGCGTCAGCATCCCCGCAAAGGCCTCGACCAGATCGCGGCGGATTGCCACCAGCCCCGGCGAATCGATGCGGATCGCCACGCCCTTGCCCAGCGACATCAAACCGCTTGCGCGGGCGTCCGGCGCGCGGACGCCGCGCGTGATCCCGTTCAGGCGATGCTTCAACTCCGCCTCGACGGAGGGCGGCAGATGGTGGAACAGCGTGCAATGCGCATCGAGCACGTTGCGCTCAGGCGGGAAATGCTGTCGCCGCAGCCCGTCGAACCAGCCCTGATCGGGGCGGCCGAACAGGGCGGTGACGATAATCGGGGCGGGATGGTCGGTCAGATTTCCACCTGGCTGCCCAGCTCGACCACGCGATTGGTCGGCAGGCGGAAGAATTCCATCGCGCTTTCGGCGTTGCGCAGCATCCAGGAGAACAGTTTCTCCCGCCACATCGACATGCCCGGCCGCTCGGCCGGGAGCAGAGTCTGGCGCGAGAGGAAGAAGCTGGTGTCCATCATCTTGAACGCGCCCCCCGCCATCTCCACCCTCTTGAGCGCGGCGGGCACGTCCGCCTCTTCCATGAAGCCGAAGCGCAGCACCAGGCGGTGGAAGCCATGGCCCATATCGTCCAGCTTCGCGCGGTCGCCGTCAGGCCAATAGGGCTGGCTCATGATCTTGACGGTCAGCAGGATGATGCGCTCGTGCAGCACCTTGTTGTGCTTCAGATTGTGGAGCAGCGCGTGCGGCACGCCCTCGGGCGAAGAAGTCATGAAGATCGCCGTGCCGGGCACCCGGCTGGCCGCGCCCGCCGCCGAATCGATGAAGATGTGGATCGGCATCGTCCCCTCGCGCAGCCGCTCGATCATCAGCTTGCGCCCCGTCGACCAGGTGGTGAGAAAGGTGAAGATGACGAAACCGACCAGCAGCGGGAACCAGCCGCCCGACGGCACCTTGGTCAGGTTCGCCAGGAAATAGGCCCCGTCGACCAGGAAGAAGAGACCGAGCAGCGGCAGGGCGGCATAGAGCGGCCACTTCCACAGCCGGGTCAGCGCCACGCCCAGCAAGCAGGTGTCGATCAGCATCGCCCCCGTCACCGCGATCCCATAGGCCGAGGTCAGATTCGACGAGGAGCGGAAGAACAGGACGAGCAGGATCACCATAACCATCAACAGCCAGTTGATGAGCGGGATATAGATCTGCCCGGCGGTCGCCGCCGACGTATGCTCGATGCGCAGGCGCGGCATAAAGCCCAGCTGGATCGCCTGCTGCGTCACTGAGAAAGCGCCGGTGATGACCGCCTGGCTGGCGATCACCGCGGCGGCAGTCGCCAGGATAACGAGGGGCAGCTGCAACCCTTCGGGCGCCAGCATATAGAAGGGGCTCTCCAGTGCCGCCGCACCTTCGCGGAACAGCAGCGCGCCCTGCCCCATATAGTTGAGCATCAGCGCGGGCAGCACGAAGCATAGCCAGGACACGCCGATCGGCCGCCGCCCGAAATGCCCCATATCGGCGTACAGCGCCTCCGCCCCGGTCACCGCCAGCACCACCGAACCCAGTGCCAGGAAGCCGCGCACCGGATCGATGAAGAAGAACTGGATCGCATAATGCGGCGACAGTGCCAGCAGGATCTCGGGCGTCTGGACGAAGCTCATGATGCCCAGCACCGCGATGACCGCGAAATAGACGAGCATGACCGGTCCGAAGAACAGCCCGACGCGCTCGGTCCCCGACCGCTGGATCTTGAACAGGACGATCAGGATGGTGATCGCGATCGGCAGGACGAAGCCTCCAAAGGCGGGCGCGGCGACCGCCAGACCCTCGACCGCGCTGAGCACGGTGACGGCGGGGGTGATCATGCTATCGCCGTAGAACAGCGCGGTGGCGAACACGCCCAGCAAGATGATGCCGCGCGTCCAGCGCCGCGTCTTGGTCTGGCCCGATACGAGCGCGAGCAGCGCCAGGCTGCCCCCCTCACCCTTGTTGTCGGCGCGCATGATGATCGCAACATATTTGACCGACACGACGATCATCATCGACCAGAAGATCAGACTAATGACGCCCAAGATATGCGCATTGTCGAGCGGCAACGGATGGTGCGGGTTCGCGAAGGTCTCGCGAAACGCATAAAGCGGGCTGGTGCCGATGTCGCCGAACACGACACCGATCGCGCCCAGCGCCAATCGCGCCATGCCTTGCGGATGGTGACTGTGAGATTCTTCGGTCGCGGTGGTGGCGATCCCGGTCGGTGCGACGCTCATGACTGGGCGATCGTGCCGGTGACGGAGAGGATCATCGGCGACGTCCGTGGCAACCCTGTGATCATCGCGCCGCCCTAGCATGGCCCCAAAAGGCCAGCAACGCGGGGGCTGGACGGTTGTTGCATTCGGGCACGATTTCGGAGGGCGAGCGATGCCGCAATGCAACAGTGGGGAGGACACGCCTCTGACCGCCGTCTCCATGAGACACCGCTGCCCTCCCGCAGGCGGGAGGGGATGGGGGAGGGAAAGCCACGGGCGACGGACTCGGTGAGACACCCTGCCCTCTCCCGACTCCTCCCGCTTGCGGGAGGGGAGAAAGAAGGCATGTCTTGGCAAGAGTAGAAAGCCTACCCCTTAGCACAACACCATATCCGAAACGGTTCACCTCCCGCCTCCGATCGGCTAGGGCACTCCCATGGTTAGTCGCACCGCCGCTCAGGCCGCTTCGGAAGTCTCGTCCCCGATCGTCACCATCGACGATGTCCGCGCCGCCCATGCGCGCATTTCGGACCGGATCATCCGTACGCCGACGCTGATCAGCCAGACGCTGTCCAAGCTGACCGGTGCGACCGTCTATCTGAAGTTCGAGAATCTCCAATTCACCGCCGCCTATAAGGAACGCGGCGCGCTCAACACGCTGCTCCAGCTGTCGGACGAGGCCAAGGCCAAGGGCGTGATCGCCGCCTCGGCGGGCAATCACGCACAGGGCCTCGCCTATCACGCCAACCGGCTGGGCGTGCCCGCCACCATCGTGATGCCGCGCACCACGCCGATCGTGAAGGTCGTCCAGACCGAAGGGCACGGCGCGACTGTGGTGCTGGAGGGCGACACTTTCGACGCCGCCTATGCCCATGCCCGCGAGCTGGAGGCCGAGCGCGGCTTCACCTTCGTCCACCCCTTTGACGATGCGCGCGTCATCGCGGGCCAGGGCACGGTCGCGCTCGAAATGCTGGAGGACGCGCCAGATATCGACACGCTGATCGTGCCGATCGGCGGCGGCGGGCTGATCTCGGGCATGGCGACGGTGGCGGCTGCCAGTGCGCGCCCGGTCGAGGTGGTCGGCGTCCAGGCCGAGCTGTTCCCGTCCATGTACAACAAGCTGAACGGCACCGACCTGCCTTGCGCGGGCGACACCCTGGCCGAGGGTATTGCGGTCAAGGTGCCGGGCGGCCTGACCTCGCAGATGGTGGCACAGCTGGTGCGTGAGATCGTGCTGGTCGACGAGCGCCATCTGGAGGAATCGGTCAGCGCGCTGCTCCAGATCGAAAAAACGGTGGTCGAGGGCGCAGGCGCGGCGGGCCTCGCCGCGCTGATGTCGCACCCGGAACGCTTCCGGGGGAAGACGGTCGGCGTCGTGCTGTGCGGCGGCAATATCGACACGCGCCTGCTCGCCAACGTCCTGCTGCGCGACCTGGCGCGGTCAGGGCGGCTCGCGCGCCTGCGTATCCGATTGCAGGATCAGCCGGGCGCCTTGTTCAACGTCGCGCGCATCTTCGACCGCGAGCGGGTGAACATCATCGAGGTCTATCACCAGCGCGTTTTCACCACCCTGCCCGCCAAGGGCCTGATCACCGATATCGAGTGCGAGACGCGCGACGCGCTCCACCTGCACAGGCTGATCGAAGCCCTGCGCGCGGGTGGCTATGAGACGACGCAGGTCGAGCTCGCCTGACAGGCTTTTGTTTTTGCGCCGGACGTCCCGTTTCCGAACGATGCTGCCCCATCGCTTCGGACGGGATTTTCGTTAAAGAGGGTTATCAACCCGTTTGAAGGAACTGCCCGGCGGTGACTGCGCCCTTTCGTTTTCCGCGCTTTTTCGTCACCAGCCCGGCCCCCTGCCCCTATCTGCCGGGGCGTGACGAGCGTAAAGTTTTTACCGAACTTAACGGCGAGCATGCGGGCGAGCTGAACGAGGCGCTGAGCCGCATCGGCTTTCGTCGCAGCCAGGGCGTCGCCTATCGCCCGTCCTGCGCGGGATGCAGCGCGTGCATCTCGGTCCGGGTCGTGGCGGAGGGTTTCCGGCCCAACGCCACCCAGCGCAAGCTGCTGCGCCGCCATGCCGATCTGGAGGTCACCGCCTGCCAGCCCTGGGCGACCGCCGAGCAGTTCGAGCTGCTGCGCCGCTATCTGGGTGAGCGCCATCCCGGCGGCGGCATGACCACGATGGACGAAAGCGACTATGCCGACATGGTCGAGCTGTCGCCGGTCCAGTCGGTGCTGGTCGAATATCGCGAACCGACCGGGCCCAATGGCGAGCGCGGGCGGCTGGTCGGCGCGTGCCTGACCGATCGGCAGGGCGACGGACTGTCGATGATCTACAGCTTTTTCGAGACCCAGGACGAGAACCGGCCAGGGCTCGGCAACTTCATCATCATGGACCACATCCTGCGCGCCCGCGCCGCCGATCTGGCTTATGTCTATCTCGGCTATTGGGTGAAGGGTTCACCGCGCATGGCGTATAAGACGCGCTATCAGCCGCTGGAGGCGCTGGGCCCGCGCGGCTGGGCGTTGATGGCCGACGAAAAGGACGCACCGACGACGCCTCCCCCGGTCCCGGCGCTGGTGTGAGCCACGACGTTCCTCCCCTGTCCGGGGAGGAATTTATTGCGCCTCGCCGTTCGCGACCGACTGGCCCCAGGGCTCACCAGCGACCGCCGCCGCACCGGCCGCGTCCAGCGCCACCGCGACGCGGACATGGCCGTCCTGCGGGCTGAGCCCGATACTGGGGTCGAAACCGATCCAGCCCAGTTCCTCGACATAGGCCTCGGCCCAGCAATGCGCCTGTCCGCGCCGGTCCCCGCCCCAGGCGGCGAAGCCCGAGACATAGCGGGCCGGAATGCCCAGCGACCGCGCGCCGACGCAGAAGATATGGGCGAGATCGCACGGCGTCACACGGTCCTGCTCGAAGGCCCGCGCGGCATCGGCCCCTTGGGGCGTGGCGTCCCGGTCGACGGGAAAGCGCCGGTGCAGCGCGACGTTGAGCGCGTGCAGTGCGCCCAGCGGCCCGGCCATGCCCGCCGCCGCCTCGGCCGCGAAGGTCGCGATCGCCGAATCATCCGGCGTCATCGTCGTGGCGCGCAGGAACAGAGCGGGCGGCAGGGTTTCGGTCGCGCCATGGATCAGGCCATGCGCATCGCTGGTCAGCACTTCGCCGGTCGCGGTGATCGTCACCGTCTCCGGGGCACCCTCGACATAGAGCATGGTGACGGCATTGCCGAAGCCGTCCTGCCCGCGCCGCAGCCGCGCATCGCAATCGACGTCGATCCGCCAGTGGGCCACCGTCTGATCGTCGAAATTCTCCGGCGTCAGGCGCAACATCTGGACCATCGTCGGCCGCCCCGGATGGGGCCGGTGGACGATCTGGTGCTCGATCGCGATGCGCATCAGGCGAACTTGAACTGACGGCCGATGGCGCCGTGCAGCTGGGCATTCTCCTCGATAAAGGCTTCGAGATATTGGTGAAGCCCGCCCGCGATCACATCCCCCGACCGCGTCTTCGTCATCCGATTGGCCCGCAACCTTGCCATGCGATCCGCCTCCCCATGCTGCCCCGTCCGCCGGGCAAGCTGCCCCAGCACGTCCACCGTTTCCTCGACCGACGCCGCCAGGCTGCGCGGCAATTCGGTGCGCGCGATCAGCAGGTCGATGACGTTGGCGGGCTTCAGCCCGTCGGAATAGAGCCAGCGATAGGCGGTGACAGCGGAGACGGTCTGGAGGATCGTCGTCCACTGGTCACGGTCGACGACGCCGCCGATCCGCTCGCCCGCCGGCAGCAGGATGTGATATTTCACGTCGAGCAGCCGCGCGGTATTGTCCGCTCGCTCGACCGCTTGGCCCAGCCGGATGAACCAGGTCGTCTGGTTGCGCAGCATCCGGTGGACCGCGCCCTCGAAGCCGCGGGTCTCGTTCTTCACCGCCTCGACCAGGCCGAGCACCGCGGTGGGATCGTCGGCGGCGGGCTTCGCCTCGAAATGCAGCCAGGCGCGATTGATCGCGCTCCATGCCTCGCGGGTCAGCGCGGTCCGCACGGCGCGAGCGTTCATCCGCGCCATGTCGACGCAGCGGACGATCGAGCCGGGGTGGCAGGACTCGACCGTCAGGAAGCGCGCGACCTCGCGACGGCGCATCTCCCGCCCGCCATCGGCAAAGGCGCTGGCGGTATCGGTGACGGCGAGCGCCGAACCCCAAGCGGCCAGCCCCGCCGAACGCGGCGAGAGCACGTCGAGTCGGACGGTCGCCTCGACCAATCGTGCGATGAAATCGGCCCGCTCGAAATAGCGGCCCAGCCAATAGAGCGAGGATGCGGTGCGCGAGAGCATCAGCGTACTCCCTGCGTCTGGATCTGCGACTGCTGCCCCTGTACCTGCACCCAGCTGTCGGGTTCGGGATGGAGCAGGACGAAACTGTCCTTGGTGCCGCCGCCCTGGCTGGAATTGACGACCAGCGAGCCTTCGCGCAGGGCCACACGGGTCAAGCCGCCCGGCGTAACCTCCACGCCGTTGCTACCCGTCAGGACGAAGGGGCGGAAATCGACGTGTCGCGGCGCGACCCCGCTTTCGACCAGCGTCGGCACCGTCGATAGCGCCAGCGTCGGCTGGGCGATGTAACGATGCGGCTCGGCGATCAGCGCGGCGCGGAAATGCTCGATCTGCGCCTTGGTCGCGGTCGGGCCGACGAGCATGCCGTATCCCCCCGATCCGTCGACCAGCTTGACCACCAGTTCGTGCAGATGGTCGAGCACGTAAGACAGCGCCTCAGGCTCGCGGCAGCGCCAGGTCTCGACATTCTTCAGCTTGGGTTCGGCACCCGAATAATAACGGACGATGTCGGGCATATAGCTGTAGATCGCCTTGTCGTCGGCGATGCCGTTGCCCGGCGCGTTGAGGATGGCGACGTTGCCCGCCGCATAGGCCGCGATCAGGCCGGGAACGCCCAGCATCGAATCGGGGCGGAAGACCAGCGGATCGAGGAAATCGTCATCGACCCGACGATAGATGACATCGACCTTCACCCGGCCCGCGATGGTGCGCATCCAGACGATGTCGTCATCGACCACCAGATCGGCCGCCTCGACCAGCTCGATCCCCATCGAGTCGGCCAGGAAGCTGTGCTCGTAATAGGCGGAATTGTAGTGGCCGGGCGTAAGCACGACGCAGGTCGGCTCGGCCACGCCATGCGGCGCGACCGACTTCATGGTGGCGAGCAGACGGTCGGGATAGCTGTCGACCGCCGCCACCCGAAACTGTCGGAACAGCTCGGGGCAGAGGCGCAGCATCGCCTCGCGGTTCTCCAGCATGTAGCTGACGCCCGAGGGCGTGCGGGCATTGTCTTCCAGCACGAAGAAGTCGTCCGGCCCGGTGCGCACCAGGTCGATGCCGCAGATATGCGCCCAGACGCCGTGCGGCGGGCGCATCCCGGCGATTTCGGGCCGGAACTGCGGATTGCCGAAGATCAGGTCGGGCGGCAGGATGCCGTCGCGCAGGATCTTCCGCTCGCCATAAATGTCGTCGAGGAACGCGTTGATCGCCTCGACCCGCTGGACCAGCCCTTCGGACAGCCGCGCCCATTCGTCGGGCAGGAAGACGCGCGGCACGATATCGAAGGGGATGATCCGCTCGGCCGCGTCGCTCTCGCCATAGACGGCAAAGGTGATGCCCAGCTGGCGGAAGGTCGCTTCGGCCGCCTGCTGGCGGCGGCGGAGTTCGCTATCGGGGGTGTGATCGAGCCAGCGTTGAAGCGCGGAGAGTTCGGGCCGTGGCGTCGCAGCGCCGGAAGCCCCCATGATTTCGTCGAACGCGGCGATAGTCCCCATCCGGTCGTTACGCTCCCCCTGGTGTTCGGGTTCCATGCTGCACCGCATGATGGGGGTGCGCAAGGGGGGCTCCCGAAATTCCTCCCCTGCAAGGGGAGGTGGCAGGGCGAAGCCCTGACGGAGGGGTATCCCGCTATCGAGAGGGCGACACCCCCTCCGACGCGCTGCGCGCGCCACCTCCCCTTGCAGGGGAGGAATTTGAAGGACTTACGCCCCCAGCTTCTCCAGCATCGACGGGGTCAACACCTGCGGCAGGACCTGCGGCTCCTTCGCGCCCGGGGCGTAATAGAGGTATAGTGGCACCCCGGCCCGGTTATGCCGCTCGATAAAGCGTCCCAATACCGGATCGCCATCGGTCCAGTCGCCGACCAGCATCGCCACCTTGTTGCGCGCGAACGCATCGCGCACCGAGGAGCGTTCGATCGCGGCAGCCTCGTTGACCTTGCAGCTCAGGCACCAGTCGGCGGTGAAATAAGCGAAGACCGGGCGGTTCGCTTTCCGCAAATCCTCCAGCTTCGCCTCGGTGAAGGCGGTGTCGGCGGTCGTCTTGGCCACCGCCGCGGCGGGCTTGACCGTCACCACGATCCCGACCGCCAGCACCAGCGCCACCACGGCGGGCCACCCGGCACGACCCTTGCCGCCATGCTGGCGCAAACCCGTCCACCAGAAGCCCAGCGAGGCCAGCAACGCAGCGGCGAGGCCGAGCGTCATGCCGGTCACCCCCGCCTCCTGCCCCAAGATCCAGGCCAGCGCGAGCGCGGTCAGGAACATCGGCACCGACAGGATATGACGCAGCCGCACCATCCACATCCCCGGCTTGGGCAAACGCCGCCGTAGCGCCGGGACAAAGCCGATCGCGATGAAGGGCAGCGCGATGCCGATCCCCAGCCCCGCGAACACCGCCAGCGCGGCGGCGGCGGGCAGGACCAGCGCGGCACCCAGTGCACCGGCCATGAACGGCCCCGAACAGGGCGTCGCGACGAACGCCGCCAGCGCACCGGTCGCGAACGACCCCATCGCCCCCGACCGTCCGGCAAAGGCGGGCGTCGGCAGCTCGAACAGCCCGGCCAGGTTGAACGCGATCCCCGCGACCAGCAGCAACAACACGCCGATGACACGCGGGTCCTGAAGCTGGAACGCCCAGCCCGCGCTCTGCCCGCCCGCGCGCAGGGCGAGCAGCACCACGCCGAGCCCCACACACACCAGCACCACGCCCGCCGTATAGGCCAGTGCCTCGGCCCGCGCATGGCGCTCGTCCCCGCCGCCCTTGGCGAGGCTCAGCGCCTTCAGGCTCAGGATCGGAAAGACGCAGGGCATGATGTTGAGCAACAACCCGCCCAGCACCGCACCCAGAAAGGCGAGCGCCACCGCACCGAAACCGGTATCGCCGCCGCCACTTGATCCCGCAATCGCGCCGGGTTTGGCGGCAAAGGACAGCCCCTGCCCCGCGCCGATCGACAGCACGCCCGATATCGGTCCCGGCGTCGGCACGGCGGCGGCGGGCATGGCGAGGATCAGCTGGTCGCCGTTGCGCGTCATGGCTTGCGGCGCGGCATGGTCGATCACGCCGCTGCGCTCGGGAAAGAAATAAGCCTCCTTGACCGCGACCGAGGCGGGCAGCGGGACGGCGATCCTCACGGTCTTGCCAGCCGTCTCGATCACGCCGTCACCGCCCAACGGCTTGGGCAAGGCGGCGCGCCAGCGGTCGAATTCGGTGCGGGTGGCGGGGTTCACCGCACCATCACCGACGGTCAGGCGGGTCGACAGGGTCTGGCTCTCGGGCACGCAGATCGTGTCGGTGCACACCAGATAGTCGAGCTTGACCGTGATCGGCAGCGGTGTGCCCTTCGCCAGCCCGGCAGGAACGGCCAGGTCGACCAGCAGCGTGAAGGGCCGCTCATAGACATAGTTCATCAACCCGGCGATCTTCAGCCGTCCGGGCACCGGATAGCGCAGCTCGCCCGCGCTCACGCCCTGGGGCAGCGTCCAGTGCGCCTCGGTCGGCAGGCCCGCATCGCCGCCATTCTTCCAATAGCCGTGCCAGCCCTTTTCGGGCGTCGCGACGATGGCGAGCGTCGTCTTGCTGCCCGCCGCCGGGTTTTCACTCTCGGCGACCAGCCGCATCGGCAGGTGGATCGCGCCGGGTGCCGGGGCGCTTTCGGCCATGCCGGGGCCCGTCGCCACCAGCATGAACAGCGTCGTCATCAGGATGTAAAACCAACCGCGCATCGACCTTGCCCTAACCCGCTTTCGCGTTCCATAGCGCCCCCATCCCCGCTTTGCATCAAGGTTGCCCATGAACCCCCTGACTGCCGCGCTCCTCGCCTCCGCCGCCCTGGTCGCGTCCCCCGCGCTCGCCCAGACCGCCAGCCCGGTGCCCGGCTATGCACCCC
>NZ_LDTE01000071.1 GCF_001476905.1 Sphingomonas sanguinis
GGGGATGAAGCCCGCCGCGCTGGCGACCGGCGCGGCGGGCTTCATCCCCAAATCGCTCCGCCGCGAAGGGATTGCCGAGGCGCTGTCCACGGTGCTGGCGGGCGACATCTATGTCCCCGCCGAATACGATCAGTCGGGGGATAGCGAGGAAATCCGCGAAATCTGGGCGCGGGTCGAACAGTTGAGCCCGCAGCAGCGCATCGTGCTGGGACAGATCATCGCGGGCAAGCTGAACAAGCAGATCGCCTATGAGCTCAACATCTCAATGACCACGGTCAAGGCGCATGTCTCGGCCGTGCTCGGCAAGCTGGGCGTGGTCAGCCGCACCCAGGCCGCCGTCGCGGCGGGCAAGATCGGCTTCGTCCCTCCGAGCCCAAACGGCTAGAGCCGCCCATCACCCCTTGGACGGGCTGAGCAGCGCGCGCAGATGCGCAGGCTTGAGCGGCTTGGTCAGGCAGGCAAAGCCTTCGGCGGTCAAATGCGCGCGCAGCTCGGGCGTGCGGTCGGCGGTGACGATCACGGCGGTCAGGTTCATGCCCGTCCGCTCGCGCAAGGCGTGCACCGCAGCGTTGCCGGTTTCCGCCCCGTCGAGATGATAGTCGGCGACGACGATATCGGGCGTAAAACCGGACGCGATCACCGCCAGCGCCTCTTGCGTGCTGCGCGCGATAGCGACGCGGTAGCCCCAGCCCGACAGCATCGCCGACATGCCCTCCAAGATCACCGCCTCATTGTCGATCACCAGAACGGCCCGGTCCGCCGCAGGGCGCGAGCGCATCTCGACCCGTGGCGCGGGGCTGGGTTCGCGGGGTTCGGCCAACGGCAGGGTGATCGAGAAGGTCGACCCCTTCCCCGGCGTCGATTCCAGCTCGACCGCCGTGTCCAGCATCCGCGCCGCCCGCTCGACGATGGCGAGGCCCAGACCCATGCCGCGGTCGCGACCGCCCTCGCGCAGGCGGCGAAACTCCTCGAAGATACATTGCTGATGCTCGGGCGCGATGCCCTCGCCCGTGTCGCGCACGGAAATGCGCACGCCGTCGCCGATCGCCTCACACCGGATGTCGACCCGCCCGCGATCGGTATAGCGCAGCGCGTTGGAGAGAAGGTTCTGCAGGATGCGCCGGGCCAGCCGGATGTCGGTGCGCACCCAGAAATCGGGCAGCGCGATGTCGAGTTCCAGTCCGCGTGCCCGCGCGACGGGCGCAAATTCGGCCAGCATCGCGCGCAGCAGGTCGGCCAGCGGCACGTCCGCCGGTTGCGGCACAATCGCCCCGGCATCCAGCTTCGAGATTTCGAGCAGCGCCTCTAGCAGGTCCTCGACCGAGTCGAGCGCCGAGGCGGTCTGCCGCACCAGGATGCGCGTCGCGGGTGCCAGCCGACGATCCGCCGCCGCCGACACGAACAGCCGCGCGGCGTTCAGCGGCTGGAGCAGATCATGGCTCGCCGCCGCCAGGAAGCGTGTCTTCGACAGATTGGCGTCCTCGGCCGCCGTCTTCGCCTCGCGCAGCGCCGCCTCGGCCGACTGGCGTTCGGCGACCTCGTGGCGCAATTCGGCGTTAAGCGCGACGAGATCACCGGTCCGCTCACGCACCCGTCGTTCCAGCGTGTCATAGGCGTCGCGCAGCGCGGCATCGGCGGCGAGACGCTCGGTAATGTCCTCGAAGCTCATCACCATGCCGCCATCGGCCATGGGCGAGCGCCGCACCTCGACGAACCGCCCATCGGGACGCCGGTGCTGGGCCACCACGTCCGCCGCGCCGCAGGGCAGCCAGTCGAGCGTGTCGCCCTCCTCCGACGTCCAGTGCGCGCCGTGCGCCATCATCCCGGCAAAGGTGCGGATACCCATCAGGCCGTCATCCGACAGGCCGATCATGGCCAGCAGCGGCCCGTTGGAGGCGATCAGCCGGCGATCGGGGCCATAGACCGCGACGCCCAGCCGGATCGTGTCCAGCGTCGCCTGCAGGATCGCGGTCTTCTCGGCGAGTTCGCGGTTGCGCTGCCGCGCATCCTCGGCCTTCACGTCGGTGATGTCGGTATAGATGCCGACGATCCCACCTTCCGAGGTCCGCAATTCGTTGATCTGGATATAGCGCCCGTCGGCCAGGATATGGACATGGCCGCCCTCGGCCACGCGGTGCTGCGCGACGCGTTCGGAAATCCATCGCTGCGGCGCCTCCAGCACGCCGCGCGTACTGCCCGTCTCGCGAATCCAGCGGACCATATCCTCGAACGTGACCCCAGGCCGGATGCGATCGGCGAAGCGCGGCCACAGACCCAGATAGGTGTCGTTGTAGAGGATCAGGCGATCCTCGGCATCGAACAGCGCGAAGCCTTCGTTGATGCTGGCGATCGCGTCGATCAGTCGCCGCTCGGCATCGTCGGCCTGCGCCTTGGCGGCCCCAAGTTCGGCATTGGACGCCGCCAGCTCGGCCAGCGCGCGCTCCAGGTCGCCGGTCCGATCGCGGACCTTGGCCTCCAGCGTGATCGCGGTCTCGAACAGCGAAAAGGCATTGCCCTGAAGATCGGTCGACCGCTCGACCCGGTTCATCAGCACCTCGATGATCCGGTCCGCCTTGGCGAGCCGGGCCTCCAGCGCCGCGATACGCGCCTGATCCGTCTGCGGATCGGTCATGCGCCGATCACGATGCCGGAGAAGCTCTGGTTGACGTGCAGCGCGTGGAACTGCTCGCCATAGGTGTTGAAGCCGACGACCCGCCGCTCGGCGAACAGCGCCGACACGTCGTGGCGAATCTGCTGCGTCGTCAGCGCCACCGAATTGAGCACGCAGTCGAAGCCGATGACGCTGTCGAGCCCGCCGACCTGATGGTCCAGCCGGTCGAACAGCTCGCGCAGGCCCGCCAGCACGTTGCGCACCTCGCCCAGAGTCAGCACGATGCCCTCGTCGATCGCGCCGTAGAAGGTCAGGCTGCCGTCCGGATTCGCGCTCTGGATCGAGCGGCAGTAATATTCGCCCCCAGCGCGCACCATCGGCGGGTGGAGCGCGAACAGCTCGGGCGTCAGCTCATGCGCGGCGACCCCGATCAGCCGGGCATATTCCGCCGCCGCCGGTTCGGCGTTGATCTCGGCCACGATGCGCTGGTCGGGATTGGCCCCGGTCACGACCATCTTGACCTGGCCGGGCGCATAATGCTGCGACCGGAAGACGTGCATCGGGCGGCGCGAGCACAGCACCGCCAGCAGCGCGGCATCGCGCCGGAACGCGCCGTCATGGAAGACGAAGGTCTGCTTGAAGTCGAGCCCGTCGCCCGACGATCCGCCGATCAGCGGAATGTCGCCCAGCGCGTCCTGCACCGTGACGGTCAGCATCTCCTCGCGATGCGACAGGCCGTCGACCAGGAAGATGGCGGCGCGGCCGCGATCATGCCCGCATCGCTGCGCGGTGTCGGCCGTCTCGGCCACCAGTTCGCGGACCACCTGCTGCGCGCTGACGGGGTCGAAGCGGTCGAGATCGTCGAAGCGCAGCGCGCACATCGTGAAGTCGGCGGCGGGGAAGCCGATCGCGGTGATCGTGCCCTCCACCATCCCGTCCGGCGCAATCTCCCCCGACGAGGTGCAGCCGATCACAGTCAGCCACTGGCTGCGCTCGGCGATGGCGGCGGCGACGCGGTCCAGATCGTAGCGGCTCGAACAGAACAGCATCATGCCCGTCAGGCTGGGCGGATCGAGCCGCGCCATCACCGCCTCGATCGCGGCGACCGGATCGTCCAGGTCGGACGAGGCCGTGCGGATCGCGGGGACAGATGGAAACTGGTCCTTGGTCATGGTCGCGATCATGCCATCGCCGGACGTGGGCGTCATCCGCCGCGTGGGGGCTCCCCCGCCGCATCCAGCGCATCGACCTCCGCATCGCTGAACACCCGGCTGCGCACGATGAAGCGGACGCCCTCCGGCCCCTCCAGCGAAAAACCGGCACCCCGCCCCGGCACGACGTCGATCGTCACCTGGGTATGCCGCCAATATTCGAATTGCGCCGCGCCGATCCACACCGGCACGCCGTCCGCGATGGTACCCAGCAGCACGTCTTGCGCCCCCACCCGGAACTCGCCGTTGGGATAGCACATCGGTGCCGAACCGTCGCAACAGCCCCCCGACTGGTGGAACATCAACGGGCCATGGATCGCGCCAAGCCGCGCGATCATCGAAATGGCGGCGGGCGTGGCCAGGATACGGGGGGGCGGCGTCACAGGCGGTTCTCCGCAAAGAGGAAGGGCGGCGCTCCCGTCTGGAAACGCCGCCCCCCGGTGGTCGATCAGAAGAAGCCCAGCGCCTTGGGGCTGTAGCTGACCAGCAGGTTCTTGGTCTGCTGATAATGATCGAGCATCATCTTGTGCGTTTCGCGGCCGATGCCCGACTGCTTGTACCCGCCGAACGCCGCATGGGCCGGGTACATGTGGTAGCAGTTGGTCCACACGCGACCCGCCTGGATGCCGCGGCCCATGCGATAGGCGGTCGTGCCGTTGCGCGACCAGACGCCCGCACCCAGGCCATAGAGCGTGTCGTTCGCCTGGGCGAGCGCATCCGCCTCGTCCTTGAAGGTCGTCACCGCCAGGACGGGACCGAAGATCTCCTCCTGGAAGATGCGCATCTTGTTATGGCCTTCCAGGATCGTCGGCGTGACGTAATAGCCGCCGTCCAGCTCGCCGCCCAGCTGCGCCCGCGCGCCGCCGGTCAGCAGCTTGGCTCCCTCGCCCTTGCCGATGTCGATATAGGACAGGATCTTTTCGAGCTGGTCGTTCGAGGCCTGCGCGCCGATCATCGTCGCCATGTCGAGCGGGCTGCCCTGCTTGATCTTCTGCACGCGGGCGATGGCGCGCTCCATGAAGCGGTCATAGATGCTCTCATGCACCAGCGCGCGGCTCGGACAGGTGCAGACCTCGCCCTGGTTCAGCGCGAACATGGCGAACCCTTCGAGCGCCTTGTCGAAGAAGTCGTCGTCTTCCTGCATCACGTCGGCGAAGAAGATGTTGGGGCTCTTGCCGCCCAGCTCCAGCGTGACCGGGATCAGGTTCTCGGTCGCATACTGCATGATGAGGCGACCGGTCGTCGTCTCGCCGGTAAACGCGATCTTGGCGATACGCTTGTTCTGCGCCAGCGGCTTGCCCGCCTCGACTCCGAAACCGTTGACGACGTTCAGCACACCCTCGGGCAGCAGGTCGCCGATGACCTCCATCAGGACCATGATCGACATCGGCGTCTGCTCGGCGGGCTTCAGCACCACGCAGTTGCCCGCCGCCAGCGCAGGAGCCAGCTTCCACACCGCCATCAGCAGCGGGAAGTTCCAGGGGATGATCTGGCCCACGACGCCCAGCGGCTCGTGGAAGTGATAGGCGATGGTGTCATGGTCGATCTCGGCGATCGAGCCTTCCTGCGCGCGCAGACAGCCCGCGAAATAGCGGAAATGGTCGATCGCCAGCGGCAGGTCGGCGGCGGTCGTCTCGCGGATCGGCTTGCCGTTGTCGATCGTCTCGACCAGCGCGAGGAGGTTCAGCTTCTCCTCCATCCGATCGGCGATCTTTAGCAGGATGCGGCTGCGCTCGGCGGGCGAGGTGCGTCCCCAGGCGTCCTTGGCCTTGTGCGCAGCGTCCAGCGCCAGCTCGATATCCTCGGCGGTGCCGCGCGCGATCTGGCAGACGGTCTTGCCCGTGACCGGCGAGGGATTGTCGAAATACTGCCCGCGCACGGGGGCAACCCACTGGCCGCCGATGAAATTGTCGTATTTCGGGCGGATCACGACATCGCCCTTCAGCTGCTCGATAGCCTGGTGCAACATGAAGCCTCTCCTTAGCTCGCGGGGTTCGCGATCGACTCGCTCCCCATCGGCACAGGATGCGCCCGACCGGCCGCCGCGTCACTAATACCAATGACCCAGTCGCCTGCATGCCGACTCCGATTTATCCATGTTAGGATGATCGCTCGGCGGCCCGTCCTGAACGGGTCGAGGATCGAAAACGCGCCGTGGCGCCGGGCCTCGCAATGACGGGCAGGGCGACGACGGACATGGCGATGGAGAGAGCATTTGGCGTACACATCGGACGTCGGCGGGCAACGTTTCGCTTTTCGCGACCTCAAACACGTCATGGCGAGCGCGTCACCCGCCCGCTCCGGTGACGAACTGGCCGGACTGGCCGCCGCCAGCGCGGCGGAGCGGATGGCCGCCCGCGCGGTGCTGGCCGACCTGCCGTTGACCCGCTTCGTGAACGAGGCGCTGGTCCCCTATGAAGAGGACGAGGTCACCCGCCTCATCATCGACACGCATGACGAACGCGCCTTTGCGCCGATCGCGCACCTGACCGTCGGGGGCTTTCGCGACTGGCTGCTCTCCAACGAGGTCGGTGCCGAGGCGCTGGGCGCGGTGGCGCCCGCCCTGACGCCCGAAATGGTCGCCGCCGTGTCGAAGCTGATGCGCAACCAGGATCTGATCGCGGTGGCGAGCAAGACCCGCGTGACCAAGGCGTTCCGCACCACCGTCGGCCTGCCCGGCCGCCTGTCGACGCGGCTCCAGCCCAACCACCCGACCGACGACCTGCGCGGCGTGGCCGCCAGCGTGCTCGACGGCCTGCTTTTCGGGGCGGGGGACGCCACGATCGGCATCAATCCGGCGACCGACAACGTCCCCAATGCGATCGAGCTGATGAAGATGCTCGACGAGCTGCGGCTGCGCTACGACATTCCGACGCAGACCTGCGTGCTGACCCATGTCACCAACTCAATCGAGATCATCAACCGCAACGCCCCGCTCGACCTGGTCTTCCAGTCGGTGGCGGGCAGCGAGGCGGCCAATCAGGGTTTCGGCATCAACCTGGCCATCCTGAAGGAAGCGCATGAGGCCGCGCTGTCGCTGAAGCGCGGCACGATCGGCGACAATGTGATGTATTTCGAGACCGGACAGGGCGCCGCCCTGTCGGCCAATGCGCATCACGGCATCGACCAGCAGACGATGGAGGTCCGCGCCTATGCCGTCGCCCGCGCCTTCGACCCGCTGCTGGTCAACACGGTCGTCGGCTTTATCGGCCCCGAATATCTCTATGACGGCAAGCAGATCATCCGCGCCGGACTGGAGGATCATTTCTGCGGCAAGCTGCTCGGCCTGCCGATGGGCTGCGACGTCTGCTACACCAACCATGCGGAGGCCGATCAGGATGATATGGACGTCCTGATGACGCTGCTGACCAATGCGGGCTGCACCTTCCTCATCATGGTGCCCGGCTCCGACGACATCATGCTGAATTACCAGAGCCTGGCCTATCACGACATCCTGTACCTCCGCTCGGTGCTGGGCGTGCGCGCCGCGCCCGAGTTCGAGGCGTGGCTGGAGCGAATGAACATGGTCGCCCCCGATGGCGGCATCCGCGAGCTGCGACCCGGCGATTCGCGACTGCTCACCCTCACCGACCAGCAGACGCTGTACGTATGAGCGAGGATCGGCCCCTTCCCGCCGCCGGTTCGCCCCGGTCCGCCGCGACGGACGAGACGCCCGACATCTGGTCGGCGCTGCGCCACACCACGGCGGCCCGGATCGGGCTGGGCCGGGCGGGCAACGCCATCCCGATCGGCGAAGTGCTGAAGTTCCAGCAGGCGCACGCCGTGGCGCGCGACGCGGTCCACGCTGCCCTCGACATCGCCACGCTGGAGGCCGAGCTGGCCCCGTTGCCCAGCGTCACCGTATCGAGCCAGGTCAGCGACCGCGCGACCTATCTGCGCCGCCCCGACCTGGGCCGCCTGCTCGCCCCCGAAGACGAGGATCGGCTGAAGGCGCTCGCGGGCGAGCCCTATGACATCGTCTTCGTCGTCGGCGACGGCCTGTCCTCCACCGCAGTGCAGCGTCATGCCGCGCCGGTCATCCAGGCCTGTCGCCGCGCCCTGTCGGACTGGTCGATCGCACCGATCGTCATCGCCCGGCAGGCGCGGGTCGCCATCGCCGACCCGATCGGTGCCGCGCTCGGTGCTCGGCTGAGCGTCATCCTGATCGGCGAGCGGCCCGGCCTGACCGTGTCGGACAGCCTGGGTCTCTACATGACCTATGGCCCCCGTCCGGGGCGGCGCGATTCCGAGCGCAACTGCATCTCGAACATCCATACTCGTGGCGGCCAGAGCTATGAGCAGGCCGCGCGGACCCTGGCCTGGCTGGCGCGCGAATCGCTGCGCCGCAGCCTGTCGGGGGTCGATCTCAAGGACGATCTGCCCGCCGAAGCGCTCGATGCGCCCCAGGCGACACCACACATCCCGGAACGCTAACCAGAGGGGGGAACATCTATGTCCCAAGGTTCGGAGACCCATCTCAAGAAATCACTGAACGCCTTTCACTTATGGGGCATCGCCGTCGGCCTCGTCATTTCGGGCGAATATTTCGGGTGGAGCTATGGCTGGGCGACGGCGGGGACGCTGGGCTTCCTCGTCACCACCACGGTCGTCGCGGCGATGTACGTCGCCTTCATCTTCTCCTTTACCGAGCTGACCACGGCGATCCCGCAGGCGGGCGGCCCGTTCGCCTATGCCAACCGCGCCTTCGGCCCCGTGGGCGGCGCGATCGCCGGTTTCGCCACGCTGATCGAATTCATCTTCGCGCCCCCCGCCATCGCGCTGGCGATCGGTTCCTATCTGGCGGTGCAATATCCCTCGCTCAATCCCAAGACGGCGGCACTGGGCGCCTATGCGATCTTCGCGACGCTCAACATCGTCGGGGTCGGCATCGCCGCGACCTTCGAGCTGTTCGTGACGATCCTGGCGGTCGGCGAGCTGCTGGTGTTCATGAACGTCGTCGCGCCAGTCTTCTCGATGGATCACTTCGCGGCGGGCGGCTGGGCGGGCAGCGACACGCTGACCCTCGCCTCGCTGGGCGGCATCTTCGCGGCCATCCCGTTCGCCATCTGGTTCTTCCTGGCAATCGAAGGCGTCGCCATGGCGGCCGAGGAGGCCAAGGAACCGCGCCGCACCATCCCGATCGCCTATATCACCGGCATCCTGACCCTGACCGCGCTCGCCTTCGGCGTGATGATCCTGGCGGGCGGATCGGGCGACTGGAAGAGCTTGGCCAACCTCAACGATCCGCTGCCCCAGGCGATGAAGCGCGCCGTCGGCAATTCCAGCGGCTGGCTGCACATGCTGGTCTGGCTGGGCCTGTTCGGGCTGGTCGCCTCGTTCCACGGCATCATCATGGGTTATGCCCGCCAGATATTCGCACTGGCCCGCGCGGGCTTCCTGCCCGGTGCCCTCGGCCGACTGCATCCGCGCTTCCGCACGCCCCACATCGCCACGCTGGTCGGTGCGGTGATCGGCGTCGTCACCATCTACAGCGACAATCTGGTCAGCATCGCGGGCCAGTCGCTGACCGCCAGCGTCGTCACCCTGTCGGTCTTCGGCGCGCTGACCATGTACGTCATGTCGATGCTGTCGCTGTTCCGCCTGCGCAAGACCGAGCCGGGCCTCGCCCGTCCATATCGCGCGCCGGGCTATCCGCTCGTACCGGGCTTCGCGCTCGCCATGGCCAGCGTCGCGGGCGTCGCGATGATCTATTACAACCTCCAGATCGCGGGGCTGTTCATCGTGACGATGATGGTCGCGGTCACGCTGTCGGTGCGGCTGCGTGCCGGGCGCAAGGACATCGCGACGGCGGTCGTCGCCTGATCCGATGACGAAAGGGACGGCGCCGGCGGGCGCCGTCAACCGAAATTCCATTTATTCATGACAAGGGGGCTCTCATGAAATATCGCCACATCCTCGCCTGTGCCGGAGCCACGCTACTCGGCCACCATGCCGCTTTCGCGCAAAGCGTCGACAAGCCCATCGACACGGCCAAGAACCATCCACCAGCGGCGGCCGATGCCTCGCCGCCGGCGGAGGGCAAGCCCGACTGGGCCTCGACCATCTCCTACGCGTTGCAGTTCGAGGGCAGCATCGCCGTCAATCCGGCGGACCCGGCAGACAATCTGAACTTCGGCCACGAGCTGGCTGACCGCGCCAACCGGCCGCTGTTCAACCAGGCGCTGGCGACCATCAGCCGCCCCGTCTCGGGCGGTCCCGACACCGATGTCGGCTTCAACCTGCAGGGCCTGTTCGGCACCGACGCCCGCTACACCCCGACGATCGGCCTGTTCGACCAGACCTTCAAGGGTCGCTACCAGTTCGTCCTGACCCAGGCCAACGTCGTCGTTCACACGCCGATCCTGACCGAGGGTGGCGTCGATTTCAAAATCGGTCTGGCACCGGGAGCCATGGGGTATGAGGGCATCGACCCGACGTCTCGCCCGTTCTACACCCTGTCCTACGTCACCAACTTCATGGTGCCCTTCCAGACGGTCGGCGTGATCGCGACGATCCATGCCAGCCCGAAGCTCGACATCATCACCGGCATCGACGCCGGTAACGAGGTCGTGCCCGGCAAGTCCGACAATAACGGCGCCCCGGCGGGCTATTTCGGCGTCAGCCTGAACCATCTCGCCAACGATCGGCTGACCATCCTGGCGATGACGCGCTTCGGCCCGGAAAACTCGCTGAAGGTCATGCCCGATGCGAACCGGCGCATGCGCTACTGGAACGACATCACCGCCACCTACAAGCTCAGCGACCGCACCACCCTGGTCGGCGAGGCCAATTACATCCGCGACGACGGGCTGAAGGCCGAGGCGTTCGGCGTGGTCGGCTATGTCATCCGCACGCTCAGCCCGGAATGGAGCTTGGCGGTGCGCGGCGAAGTAATGCGTGATTCCCAGGGCGCATTTGTGGTCGGCTTCGCCTCCGACACAGCCTTTGCCAACGGCATTATCGGCAATCCCGACAATTTCGTCACCGCCCCGCCGACCACCTATGGCGGCCTGACCATCGGCGCGAGCTATAAGCCCGCCGCGATCAATTCCAAGAAAGTCGCCGTCACCATCCGTCCCGAACTCCGCTACGACCGGTCGCTCAATGGCACCCGGCCCTATAACGGCCTGTCGGACAAGGATCAGGTGATCGGCAGCCTAGACCTGATCGTCGGCTTCTGAGGGCCATTCCGACCAGACCCTGGCCTGTGACACCATAGATCGAACGACACGCTACCGACCTTGGTCGCCACTCGGCCCCCCCGCCCCTTCTCACCGGGCCCGCCCCGAGTGGCACCTTTCTCTTTATCCATACGCGATCGCCCCGACCCATCCCTCCACGTCCTCCCGCGACGTTGAGCCCGATCGCCGATCAGCTTCAAGTCGGCCGCGTGCATGCCGAGAAGCAAGGCTCGCAGATCGTCGATGACTATACCGACCACGCCATCTTCGTCACCTCGCATCCCCGCACAAGGGGGTTACAGAGACCGTGGCTCGGACGTGGGGGAGGGCCTTCCCATCCTAATGGTATGGATATGGTGGCTGCGGCTGCGCCTGCTTAACAGAACGATGGGCACCGTCCTTGAAGCGCATTTTGGGACTTCTAAATCGGCTGAGCGATCTGGTCGATGTCCGCAAAGACGATCTGGGGCTGGCGCTGGCAAGAGAGCACGGGCCTCGCCGGAGGCGCTCCTTCGCCGCAAAGCTTAAAAGGCCAATCGGACGACACAACGGATCGAGGTGACGTCGTCGACCCCGACGGAGCTTCCTTCTGATGGCTGATTTCGTCGCCCATGTCGCTCTTGGCGAAAGCCTGACATCCGTCGGGCAGTTGCGCCTCACGCACGTCGGACCACGGCAGTTTTCGACAGCGGATCGAGGCGGCGGAGGTGCTGCGGACGCTGGTCGAGGACATCATCCTGACGCCGGCGGATGGCAGGATCGAGATCGACGTTCGCGGCGATCTTGCTGGAATCCTTACGCTTTTGGCGCAAAAGCAAAACCCCGCAGCGGGCGCTACGGGGTTGCAATTTGAGATGGTTTCGGGGGCCTGCTTTAATCGTAACTTGCGGCACTCCAATTTCCTCCTTACGGTTAAAAGATTAATGGAAACCGAAGGCCATATCGGACTTTTTCGTAGCGCTGCGTAAGTCGGCAAGATCAATTGCCGCAAATGTTGCGGCGCATAGGGTCAACTATTATTGCACTGCTCGCCCAGACATTGCTGGTCGAGGCACTTCGCCTGCACCTGACTGACCAGTCGGCACAAGCGTGGAGCTGGCTGGCAGCCCTGGGTGACTTGCGTATGCGCGCTGCACTCTCCGCGATGCATGCCAATCCGGCGAAACCCTGGAAGCATGAAGACCTCGCCAAAACCGCCGGCATGTCGCGGTCGAGCTTCGTAGTACGCTTCGGGGAAACATTCGGCCAGACCCCGCTAGAATATCTGACCCGATGGCGGCTGATCCTCGCAGCGTACCGCCTGGCGCAGGAGCGTACGACGCTTGCAATGGTAGCACCGACAATAGGTTACGAATCGGAGAGCGCCTTTGCCGCAGCCTTCAAACGCGTGCTGGGCCAATCGCCACGTCAATTCGTCAAAGCCATCACCTGACTGCGTCGCATGGCCAGATGGCGGCTACGCCTCACGAAAAGAACCACAACCGGTCGTTCGCGACCTCGTTTCAGCTCCCCACTTTCTGCCATTCATTCATATCTGCGGCCGAGGGCATACTAAGCCTCGGCCCTGCCGCCTGTCTCGAAAAGGATAGTTAGTGAGAAGCTTGGCCAAACGGTGGTGGAGAATATCAACTTGCCGTACTCACCGCCCGCGCAAGATCGGTCGCCATGCTCCTCGCCAGTCGGCCTTGAAGCGGCACATAATCCTGCATGTCGGTGGGAGCGGCGAACTGGCCTGACCATAGCACACGATCTGAACCGTCCTCGGCGAGCGTCACGACCACGGTGGTTCGCTGCTGCGTCTGGCGCACGCTGACTCGCGCGTGAAGATCGGCCTTTTGCCCGTTGGCTGCCACGGAGTAGTTGGCGGGCAGACGGCGGCTGGTTTCGGCGATGAAGCTCTCGCGAAGTCCGGCGTTGAAGTGCGGGAACAGCACATACTCGCATAGCCCCTTTACCGGCTCGATCGCGATCCTGTGCCGGGTCGGGAACATCGCTCCAAGCGCCCACACCGCGCCCCCGATCGCGAGCGCGGTCAGCACGGCGCCTGCCGCGATCGGGCGACGTACCTTGGCCATTGGCCTCTCAGGTCCGGCCTCTAGATCGTTTGCGTCAATCGTAAGGATGAAGCGATAGCCGGACCTTGGCCGGGTCTGAACAAAGCGCGGAGTATCAGCTTCGTCACCGAGCAGGGAGCGGATGCGACGAATACAGGTGTTGAGGGCGGCATCCCCGCCCGTGCCTGCCCGCGGCCAGAACCGATCGAGCAATTCGGACCGGCCGACCGTCCGCTCTCGGTTCTCGATCAGAAAGGCCAGAACCTCGACGGTCTGGGGCGATGCGTCGAGCACCACACCATCACGGTATATCCGCAATGCGGCGGGATCAAGGTCGAAGTCGGCGAAGCGGATCATGGCGGGTTACCGGAAAAGCGCGGGAAAACTGGTTCGATCGCAATATGTCAGATCAGGTCACAAATTGTTATGCGGCGTCGGGAGTGGGGGCAGGATAATCGATCGCGGCGTTACCCGCATCATTTCGAAAGGCTGCCCTTGCCGCAGGCATTCCTCACCGCGACGGCCGACCGACGAAGCGTCCTTGGGGCCGCCCTGACCGGCCTAGTAGCGTCGTTGGGCTGGCCCACGCCCGCTCATGCGACAGCGGCCTCCGCCGGTATCGACGACCTGCTCGACCTTTCCGCGCGCGCCTATGGCACTATTGGTCACTCCGTTGCCGTGTTGCGCCGGGGCAGGCTGATCTATTCCCGTCATGCGGGGCTGTCCGACCGTAAAACGGGAGCGCCGATCACCGACGCTTCCGTCTACCCGCTATTCTCGATTTCGAAGCTGTTCCTGGTCGTGGAGCTGCTGAAGGCGCGAAGGGCCGGGCTAATCGACCTCGCCGAACCGCTCGGTGCAATACGGGCCGGCCTGCCGTCTGCATGGACCGGGATCACCCTGGCGCAGGCTCTCGCCCATGTTTCCGGCCTGCCGGACTATATTCCCGATCACGTCGCGCCGTCCGAGGACCAGGCATTCGCCGCCATCGAGGCGCTTCCCCTCCGTTTCGCGCCGGGCACGCGCAACGACTATAATCAGACCAATTTCCTGTTCGAAGAAGGCGCTCGAACAGGCGACACGGACGCCGTTGACGGCTCTGGTCGCAAATCAGTTCCGCAGCGCTGGGATGCGACGGACTAGCTACCACGTCGAGGGGCAACCCCCGCTGCGGGGCCTGGTGTCGAGCTATCGCCCGGCCCCCGGACGCGATCGACCGCCACTGCCCTACATATCGCCTTCGTGGCCGGCCTACACCCTTGGCTCGCGGGGCATCTTCACGACACTGCCGGATCTGGTCCGCTGGTCGCAGGCGCTGCTCCGGGGAGGGCTCATCCCCCTTGCCGCCCTGCGCGAATCCTGGTCGCCCTTCATCATGCCCTCAGGCGATACCGCGTGGCACACGCACGGCTGGGAATATTACCGGCACGACGACGTGACGATCATCGGGCATGGCGGCGAGGTGCGCCTAGTCTGGCGGCATTTCTTCCGGCGGGCCGACCCCGACGACAGCGCGACCGTGATCTACCTGGACAATGGCGGGCGCACGACCTTCGACCGGCATCGCCTCGCCACCCTCGTCGCCGATCGCGTCATGCCGGGCGCCGCCCGGAAAGGCGAGGAGCAGGAAGAAGCCCTGTACCGGGGACTGGTGTCGGGCCGGTGGGACCAGACCGTGGCGGCGGTCGCGGCGACGATTCCGGCGGATAGGCTGGAAGCGACCGTCAACAGCGTCGGCTACGACGCCATGAACATCCTCGATGCCGGTGCCGCTCTGCCGGTGTTCCGGTGGAACGCGCAACGATTCCCACGTTCCGCCAATGCCAATGACAGCCTGGGCGAAGCTTATCGTGCCGCCGGCCAGCTCGACCGAGCGAAGGAGAGCTACCGGCGCGCGTTGATGCTCGATCCGGCAAACGAGCGCATCAAGGCAACAATCGACGAGCTGGACCACCCGCCCCGCCCCCGGTGACGGACAGGCGCTCTTAACACAGGATGATGAAGATGCATCTGCTCCCACGCTTGCTGGGCGCGGTCGCCATGCTTTTGCTGGCGGTCCGGCCCGCCGCAGCGGAACCGACCAAGATCGATGTTCGCGTAATCGCGCGCGGTGCCAAGTTTCTGGGTGGCTATACGACGCCCGTGCGGGTGACGCTGACCGACGCGGACACCGGCGAGATCTTGGCACGCGGCGTCACGTCCGGCACCACCGGCGACACGCAGCGGATCATGACTGGCGGCGCGGATAATGGTGGCAAAAGGGCCGATGCCGATACGGCAGCCTTCAGAACGACCTTGAATCTCGATCATCCGCGACGGATCACCGCGACGGTTACAGGTCCGCTCAGCCAGGCGCAGGCGACGACGACCGCGACCAGTACCCAATGGGTGCTGCCCGGCCATGACATCACCGCCGGCGATGGCTGGGCGATCGAGCTGCCCGGCCTGATCGTCGATATCGCCGATCCGATCGCCTATCACTGGGTCAAGGCAGGCGAAACGGTGCCGCTTCGGGTCGGCGTGACGATGCTGTGCGGCTGCGCGATCTCGGAGAACGGCCCGTGGCGCGCGAGCGACACGGAGGTGGAGGCGATCATTACGATCAACGGTGGTACGCCGCGTCGCATCCCCCTGCGCTTCGATCCTGATGCCGCCATATTCACGGCGGATGTGCCAACGAAGGAAGCCGGCCTTTACGAGATCGAAGTGACGAGCTGGATCGCTGCCAGCAACAATGCTGGCGTCGCGCATACCGCCTTCTTCGTTCATTAACGGTGCCTTCGTGAGCCTGCCAAGCCCCGCATATCTCACGATCCACCATCGATCGAACTCCAATTCGGTAACTTGTTACCGAACTTTGGGGCAGCTAGGATGCAGGAATGCCCACCGTCGATTTTGTCCGCTCGCTCGGACCCGCGTTCCTCCCGCACATGCTCCGCCGCCTGTCCGATCTGATGGTCGATGGCGGAATGGAATGGGCGAAACTCGACCCCCGGCTACCGCCCTTGAGAACCCATTCCACGATGTTCGCCCTCGACGGCCGAGGAGAGTTGGCGGTCACGGAACTGGCGGCGCTGATCCGGCAATCGCATCCCCACGCATTACAGTGGGTCAAGGCGTTGGAGAAGCTCGGCTTGGTCGCGCGGCATCGCGATCCGCAGGACGCCCGCAGAACGATGTTACGCCTGACCGAAAAGGGGATCGCGAATATGCCGGCGATCCACCACGCCAGATCGATCCATGAGAAAGTGGTCCGCCGGTTATGTACAGAGCTCGACGACGACATGTGGGAACGATTGAGACAATTGGAGGCGCTGCTCGAAGACCGGTCCTATGTGGATCGAATGACCGACTTGGCTGACCATATCGGGAAAAACGAACAATGACGACGCGACCAGTATCCGGCCGTCGTCTTGTGGCGCTTATCGCGACGATCGCCGCTTCTACGACCGCTCCTGCAAACTCCAGCATGGCTTCCCACGCGGTCGGCGGCATCGCCACGTTACCCGCGGCGCCGGTCGATCCAGCCGCGCCCAGCGCGGCATATTCACCGGTTCCGATCGAAACACGCGTGTCAGACGGTCCTGGCGACGGCGACGCCAGCTTGGCCAGGACGCTTATCGACCGCTCCAGTGCCGCGACCTCTCCGGCAGACCTGACCACCCTCTACTTGCTCCAGATCGCGGCCGGTCGTTCCGACGATGCCAAACGCACGATCGAGCGATTGCAACGCTTCTACCGGCCTGAACGACCGCAGAGGGCGAATGCACTCGCTCCCTGGCAGATCTACGTACAAGCCCGATGTGATGAAACGTGCGTTTGACACATTCTACGGCAGTCTGCCAGACGAGCAGATTGCCGACATATTACCCCAATACAGCGGCAATCTTGACCGCCTGCAGGCAAAATATGACGCAGAATCGAAAGCCTGCGCTGGTCACCGATTGCGCGACTGCACGACTGCCTCCGCCGTCGTTGCGGCCCGTCAGGCGCTGCTCGCATGGCAGTGGCTGGCGCCAGCCTCCGCACCCTTGATCCGTGCCGACGCAGAACGGCGTTTCATTATTGACGATCGTCTCCTGATCCCGACACCCGACGGCGCACAGATCGCCGCGATGACAGTGCGCCCACGCGACGCGGTGGGGACCAAGCGGGTGGCGCTGTTGAACTTCACGATCTACGCCAACGATGCCTGGGGCTTCTCCGCGCATTATGGTCTCACGCTCATGGCTCGCTTCATCGCGGGCATGGCGGCCGGCGTCGTATGGGGCCTTGTCGCAGGCTATGCGCGGCGTCTCGCGCCGCCGCATCTGCAAGGCCGCGCGATGGCGATCGTCGGCGTCGGCCAGCCCATTGCCCTGTCGCTCGGCGTACCGCTCGGTGCGTGGCTCGGGGGCCTGTCCGACTGGCGGCTCGTATTCTGGATCATGTCGGGCGTCGCCTTGATATTGCTTGGCTGGATTCGACTGGGTGTTCCCAATTTCCCAGGACAGGCGCAGCACCAACGTCTTCCGGTCGGTCGGGTCTTCACCGTTCGCGGTGTCCGCCCGGTGCTGCTCGTGCTCTTCGCCTGGATTCTCGCGCACAATATCCTCTACACCTATATCGCGCCCTTCCTCCGCTCTACGGACGCCAGCTTGCAGGTGGATATGATCCTGCTCGTCTTTGGCGTGGCATCCGTCGTCGGCATTTGGGGAACCGGCCTGCTGGTCGATCATCGTTTGCGCTACGTCACACTGTTCAGCCTCGCAGCGTTCGCTGGTGCGACGGCGCTGCTGGCAGTCTCCCACGGCTCTCCCCTGATGGTGTTGGCGGGCGTGACCATCTGGGGCCTGACCTTCGGTGGCGCACCGACCTTACTGCAAACGGCACTGGCGGATTGCGCCGGGGACCATGCGGACGTTGCGCAGTCCATCCTCGTCACCGTCTTCAACCTCGCCGTCGCGGGCGGCGGCCTGACGGGCGGGCTGGTCATGGATAAGATCGGCGCGTCCTTGTTGCCGTGGATCGTGCTGCCTCTCATCCTCCTTGCCCTGACGACGGCGTGGCAAGCCGAAAGCCATGGTTTCCGCGTGGGACGGCGGGTGGCATGACAAAAGGATGCGACAGCGGCCATCGGCGGCATCGTCATTCTCTGGATACAACGCCTATCGGCAGACAGGCGCACCCCGCATCACGCCCCGCTCCGCTCGATCAGCCCCGATACGGTCCGCCGAAGCTCGGCCTTCGCCTCGTCCGGCGTGATGTCACCCGTCGCCGCAGCTTTCGACAAGGCCTCGGCGGCGCCGAGCATAGCCCACAGTCCAGCAGCCGCGATTGTGCCGCCCGCGAGGAACGGCATGAGTGCGGCCCGGCATTTCTCCATGAAGGCAGTAAGATAGGCGCGTTTTCTGGCTGCCAGTTCCGGCGAGCCGGCCAGCGCCGCCAGCACATCGGGTATCTCTCGTCCCTGCGCCAGCACGCAATCGACATAGGACGAGGCGATCACCTCCGCCGTCGTCGAAAGCGTCGCCGCGCGCGCGGCCAGCGCCGCATCCATGACGGCGGTCTGGCGCTGGTCGAACGCTTCATAAAGCGCGACCAGCAGACCCTCGCGCGTTCCGAAATGGTCATAGACCACCGGCTTGGTAACGCCGGCCTGTTCCGCCAGATGACCGAGCGTCAGCGCGTCCGTGCCTTCTTCGCGGATGATCAGCCACGAAACCTCGAGAAGCTGGTTGAGCCGATCCTCTCGGGTGAGACGCTGGCGGCGTGGGGCAGGTGGGCGGATTGACATCTTTATATACCGATGGTAACTTACCAAAAGTATATAACAGCGCAGACCGATATGCAATCCGCCGGGTGACTCCCGCGCGGCGAGGACCGTTCTGCGCCCCCTGCTCAAGGATGCGCCCGATGACCGACACCACCGTTCAGACGTCCCGCCGCACCGCGTGGCTGGGTTTCGTCACCGTTCTGGCTCTCGTGCTTCTCGTCGCGATGGACGGTTCCGTGCTCTACCTCGCCATGCCGCACATCACCGCTGCGATCAGACCGACGCCAGATGAATCTCTTTGGATTCTCGATGTCTACGGCTTTGTTGTCGGCTCGCTGCTGATCACCTTCGGGAACATCGGAGATTGCTACGGACGGTTGAAGCTCGTCATCGCGGGTGCGATCTTGTTTGGTCTTGGCTCGCTTGGCGCGGCCTTCTCATCAACGCCTACAATGCTGATCGCCTGCCGGGCGCTGATGGGCTTTGGAGGTGCGACGCTTCTGCCATCCGGCCTCGCCATCGTCAGCGCGCTGTTCTCCGATCCGCGCGAGCGCGCTCAAGCGATTGGCATCTTCGCCGCCACCTTCGCAGCCGGTTTCGCTATCGGGCCAGTCGTAGGTGGTCTGCTGCTCCAATACTTCGACTGGGGCGTGGTGTTTCTCATCAACGTTCCGATCGTCATCGGTTTCCTGATCGGAGCGCCCGCATTCCTAAGTGACGTGCGCACCGCAAACACCGGCCGGATTGATGCGCCGAGCCTAGTTCTCTCCTTCGCCGGCATCCTGATGTTTATCTGGTCGGTAAAGGCGGCGGCGGCCTATGGTATCGACATCCGGCAGATGGTGGTCGGCGGCATCGGTCTTGCGGCGCTTGTCTTGTTCATTCACCGGCAGCGAAGGATCGACGATCCACTGCTCGACCTCAGCTTGTTCCGCGACCGGGTCTTCTCCATTGCGATCCTCACGGGCCTGCTGTCGCTGGTCGTCTGGTCGGCCACGGGTTATCTGTCGGGCGTTTACCTGCAGTCGGTGCTCGGTCATCAGGTCCTCATCGCAGCGCTGCTGACGCTGCCCGGCGCGATAGTCCTCACCGGCACCTGCGTCCTGACTAGCCGGATCGTCGAGCGCATCGGCCGCAAGGCGGCCTTGGTAGCGATCCATCTGCTGATCGGCGCAGGCGTTCTACTACTTCTGATGACCGATATGGCGGACGGCGCAACTGCCATCATCGCATCGACGATCGTCGCTGGTGTCGGCTATGGCCTGTCGTTCAGTCTTGTCGCAGAAGTCGCGGTGTCTGCCGTTCCGGCCGAGCGAGCCGGTGCGGCGGGGTCGATCGCCGAGACGAGCAACGAACTCGGCAATGCGCTCGGCATTTCGTTGCTCGGATCGGTCGCCGCGATCTGCTTTCGCCTTTTCGGGCCGGGCGTCGCGGGTACTTTGGGCGAAACGTTGCAGCGCCCAGGCCTTTCGCAGGAAATGGCTCTCCAGGCGAAGCAGGCATTCCTTACGGGGTTACATGCTGCGGCTGGTATTGCGGGCGCGATCACGCTCTTGGTCGGGATCTTCGCTTGGCTCTGGCTACCGCGGAGGCTGCCAGAGTGAATGCGCCAACTCAATCAGAATCCGACCGTAGAAATTGGCGCCGTAGCGGGTTCGATCAGCGCCGTCAGTTGCTCCCTCGTGGCCCCATCTCGTGCCTGAAACGAAATGGCCTGCAAGATCCCATGATAAAACGCGGTCAGACGCTCCACGTCAGTATCGGCAGCGAGTTCGCCGTCCTCAATCGCGCGCAAGAGACGCGCACGGATCAGGTCGTGCGTTTTGCGCCGAGCTTCGCGGAGGCGCTTGCGAGCTGACTCGTTCTCGGGTTGGCAATTGACGACGCCGAGGATCAGGAAACAGCCGCCCGGCTGCGACGACAGCGCCACGGTGATGCTGCCTTCCAACATGCCGCGGATCGCAGCCGCAATCGTACCGGCCTCTTCCAAGGCCCGCATCGGCGGCGTGGCGACGGTGGCGATATAGAGGTCAACCGCTTCCAGAAACGCCGCTTCCTTCGACCCGAAGGCTGCATAGAAACTCGGCGGGGTAATCCCGACAGCGGCCAACAGGTCGGTAAGCTGGGCACCTTCGTAACCCTTTTGCCAGAACACCTGCATCATGCGCGCAAGCGCCTGATCACGATCGAAACTGCGGGGGCGTCCTCGGGCTGCGGCCATGCCAACTCTTTCTGTATCAGGAATTATATAAATCCGTTGACCCTATCTGGCAAGCAGGTTAGCCATTTCTGTAGCGATATTTATAAAAGGCTAGTTCCATCATGACGTCAGCGTCGCCCTCGCTTCCGCCATCCGGTCCCGCTGAGGAGGGAGCTATTCCCGCCGCGGTCTATCTGCTCGCTGTGGCGATCTTCGCCGTGACCACCTCTGAGTTCATGGTCGCCGGCCTGATGCCGACGCTGGCTGAGGCTTTCTCGGTGACGACAGGTGAGATCGGCTATCTCATCTCCTATTTCGCGCTCGGCATGGCGCTCGGTGGTCCATTGGCTACGGCAGCGCTGCTGGCCTTCAGGATACCCAATAAGCCGGCCTTACTTCTTATGCTCGGGCTGTTTCTTGTTGGCAGTGTGCTCGCTGCCGCAGCGGCCAATTACAGCATGATGGCGTTGGCGCGGATCACGCAGGGCGTGTCGAGCGCCGCCTGCTTCGGGATCGCGATGACGATCTGCGCCGAATTGGTGCGGCCGGAACTGCGCGGGCGCGCCGTTTCTTTCGTTCTGGCAGGGCTGATGTTGTCGCCCGTCATCGGGGTGCCGCTTATGGCGCTCATCAGTCAGCACTTCGGGTGGCAAGCGGCCTTCTGGGTCATCGTGGCCCTGGCGGCATTGTGCATGATGATCGTCTCTGTCGGCGTTCCCACGGTGCGAGGCGGTGCTGCCGTTAATCTCGCCTCCAGTCTCGCCGAACTCGTGAACGGCAGGCTTTGGGGAGCCTATACGACCAGCGCGCTCATTATCGGCGCGACCTTCGCTGCGTTCAGTTACTTCTCACCGATTTTTACCCGACTTGGCGGCTTTTCCTCAACGGCAATTCCCATTTTGCTCGCTGCCTATGGCGTGGCGAATATCGTCGGCAACCTCATCATCGGCCGTCTGGCGGATCGCTTCACCATTCCTGTCCTCATCTGGGGTCTCGTGGTGTTGGCAGGAGCACTAGCCCTGTTTGCGATAGGCGCGACCGATCGCATCCTCAGCGTGGCCGCATTCCTCCTCATCGGACTGACTGGCGTCTCGCTCAATCCCGCGATGGTATCGCGTGTAATGCGCTCGGCGCATCCGGGGCCTCTGGTCAATTCCCTGCACGCCTCGATGATCACGGCCGGTCTTGCCTTTGGGACCTGGGGTGGCGGATATGCAATGGAAGCCGGATACGGATTGCGGGCACCTCTCTGGGTTGGATTCGCCCTAGCCCTACTTGGTCTCGTCAGCCTCATCCCCGGCCATCTTCGATCTGCCACGCTCGGCGATCAGAGCGGTTAATTCGCGCACGACCCGCCGCCCCGAAATCGAGGTATCCACCACCGCCCGGAGGCACTCGCGCGTGACGTCGTCGACGATATTGAGCACGCGGAACCGTCGGCCGGTGACGAGCTGGTCGTGCACGAAGTCCAGGCTCCAGCGCTGGTTGGGAGCGAATTAAGAAATTCGCCGTGAAACACCAGATCGAAACAAACAGCGTTCCGCCAGCCCGCTGGGATCTACACGATGATCTCTCTTCGCATAGCGCGATGGATCGCGGCGGCAGCCCCCTCCGCAACACCAGCTTGCTCCGCGTAGGACATCCAGTCGTCGACATGCGCGTGGATGTCCCGGACGATGGCCTCGGCCTTTTTCGGCTTGAACCCGCAGAAGATGCCGAATTCGATCAGGTCGGACAACGCAAAGCCGTCACGCTTTCCGTTGAGGCTCATCTGGTGCTGATGGGTCCAGCTTCCGTCCGGATTATAGGCATAGCTGACGTCGTAGGCGGGCGATAGCCGCCACTCGCCCTTCCGGTTCATCAGGAAGGCGATGTTCTTGACGTGATCGTCCTGGTTCCGGATCAGGACGTTGAACACAGCCCGGCGAAACTGCTGCTCGATGTCATGGGCCGGCAGGCCGAGCAGCCGGATGGTTTCGACGGCCTGTTCGTAGGAATAGGCACCGGCTGCATTGAAATCATAATGGCGAAGGGCGGCAAGCGACTGCATGTGCAGTTTCTGGCCGCTGGCGCTGCGGTCGAACCGCTGCGTCATGAAATGCGCGCGGCCACCTTCGTGATGGACACGGCATTCACTCATGTCGATGCCGGCGGCGAGGGCGAGGAGGTAGAAGCCGTATTCGATCAGGCCAAATCCTTGCGGGTCCGCCAGTTCCTTGTCCCGATTGTTGGAGATACCGTCGAATTTCATGAGCCAGTAGGTAAACCCCTCCCCCGCCTTGACCTGACCGGAGCGGAACTCGCCGGTGTCGCGGTTCCAGGCCAGGATGGCCTTGGCGCGCGCGCCGCCGGCAGAAGTCCCGACACGGAGGATTTCCTCAAGTGTTTCGCGGTCGTCATCGCCCTTCAGGACACCGGTCAGCCTCTCGCGATTGTTGAGGACATCGTTAGCGAGCTTCGTCAGCGCGTCGATCTCAAGGTGGCGTGACGTCCTCGCGGCCTTCAGGATCGTCGGATGAAACTCGAGCGCACCCATGCCGCGCGTCCCGATATAGCAAAGGCGCTCGACCGGATTGAAACTGCTGGCCGGTCGACCCTGTGCGGCAAGCCATGTGTCGATTAGGGCATTGCCGAATTTGTCCGGCAGAGAGTCTGCTAGCATTCCCGGAAGCCCTTTGAACGCGTCGCGCGGCAGACCGGGAAACTCATAAGGATCGGGACTGAGCGGCATCATGACCGGAGCCAGCTTAATGCCGCTGTCGACAAACTCAGGCATGAACTGAAACACACCGACGCCGCGATCGGCGAGCCAGCTCACGGCACCGATGTCCTTGCCCCAAAGCCGCACGGTCGCGTCGGTCATTCATCATCCTCTTCACCCCAGGCCCAATCGGTCGCCTTGAGGATTGTGTTACGTTGCCGGGCACGCTGACGCTCGTGCCCCTCGCGCCGAACCCGTTCGATCGGACGGACATCGGGGTCGGGCAGTGCAGCGGACAAACGGTTGCCCATATTAAGCGCGATCAGCACCCTGACGAGCGTATCCAGCGAGGTATTTTCACCCGCTTCGAGCCGCTTGATACTCCGTACCGAAGCGCCTGCTTCCTGCGCCAGACTCGCCTGAGTCAGATTCCTGCCAAGCCTGATCCGGGCAAGCCGTGTACCGAGATCATGCAGCTCAGCTGCAACTGTTCCAGCCTGATTTTTCTCATTAAGGGCCATATACAACACCTTCAAGCCACCAACGGGCTTAGAGGGCAATATATGGCCTTTCGATCATTGCTTCAACATGAAACTGTATACGAGCCATATATGGCCTTCTAACCCGAATATGGAAGACAAGAGTCCCTATATGGCCCCTTATTATCGGTGCCCTCCATCCCGTCACGGTAACGACTGGGGCTTTTCTATCCGTTCTGATCGGCGTGCGGTCCATTGGTCCAGCACAAAGCGAAAGCAATCTAAAACGATCGATGACGATTGCGAACCGATCGTAGCTAATGCCACCTCGCTCCGATAACCCGACGACAGATAGAAAAGCCGCCATGCCGGGGGCTGGCATAGCGGCTTCCTCGGTCGCAGCCGGTAGCGTTCGACCGGCCACGTCGAGCCCGTTCTTAACGCGCCGCCTCGGATGGCCCGGAAGCGCTCCAGCATGGGAACGATCAGGCGGATGGGATCGGCGGCAGGCTGTCCCGCCTCGCGGGCGAGGATCTCGGCATAAGCGGTCAGATCGGGATGCAGGCCGGCGGGCAGTTCCATCGTGACCTTGACCGGCTTGTCATCGACGATCGGGCCGAGCTTGAGCTTGCTCATGGCGTGGCTCCGTAGGGTTCGAGGACAAGATCGCGCGTGACCAGCACGCGGACGGGGAAGCCGGGGCGAATCCGAAGCGCGGTAACGGCATCCTCAACAACGAGATGTATGTCGGCAAGCTGATCTGGAACCGCCAGCGTTTCCTCAAAGACCCGGACACCGGCAAGCGCCAGGCACGGATGAACGCGGAATCGGAATGGATCACGCAGGACGTGCCCGAACTGCGCATGTGAGTGAGCGATCTCACCGGAGGCAGCAATCCATCCGAAATCACGTCATAGGATCGACGGGCACGACCTCACCTGCCCCCCGGTTTGGACCCGCACTATAGTAGCGGGTCAGAAATCTCGCCGTGCCATCTAAGCCGGGGAAGAGCATTCTCTCGCTCACATTGTCTTGGTCGAGCTTATCGCGGAGCTCCCACTTGATTTCTGCGGGTATGATTATGCGCTTCACTAGATCCTTGTTCTCGGGCCTTAGAATGTAGGTTTTCAGATCAAGTTCCGGCCCAGGCATCATCGATAGGACCGCTCCTTGGTTGATTATACGGCTATCAAGGGAGGGAGGTTCAAAGAAGAGAACAAATTCCTTGTTTGACTCAATGGCGTCGAAATCGGTAATCGACTTGTATTTATTTAACATTTCAACTGAGAAAACGAATGCATCCTCGTTGGTTAGGATGGTGGCAAGAGTTGATGGAAGCACACGTCGCGCATTGGCGACGTCAACGCACCAAATGGCTCCATCCACATCGAAATGATTCTCGTTAGATAATGCAAAATGTGATGCCACTCTGGGAGATGTCGTCCAATCTAGCACCCGAGTGGGTAAGCCATGATGTTGAGCGATTGCAAGTTGAAAAAGCAGCGCATCCGATGCAACTTCGCCGGGGCCAGCGTACTTTAGAAAATTACGGAGCAGCGGCCGTTCGATTGCCGCAGCATGGTTCCCCATTCTTTGCAGGCTGGTTTCAAGGCCCCAGCACTTGTCGCCCACACCGCGGAAAACAAAGTTTGATCGATATCGCCCATGCTCCGTGAGCGCGATATCGTAAAGCATATCTTGGAATTCGCTGTAATTGGCCGGTTTTAAATCGATGTCCATCTTGCTCTCTGAAGCCTAAAACAGTGTAGATTGGCGGCCTTGTGCCGCGCAATGGAATCATGATCAGTCGGTTATAGCGTCGAATAGGCTAGCCTTCGTCACCGTGCCAAACAGCCCGCTCAGTTCAGGCTCCTTCGACTTGACCCTCCGGAAGTCCTCAAGTGTGCGCTTATCGACGAACAACACGTCGGTGTAAGCCGCCAACACGGCAAGGTGCTGGTCGTGGACATCGCTGCCCGGCCGAATGCGACGCTCTTGGCCGTGGCGCTTCAGTGCATTGGCGACGCGCCAACTCGGGAGGCTCTCCATGCTTATCCGCTTCAGGCGCTCGAAGGGAATCCCGATCTTCTCGGCTACGACGTTCAAGTGCGACCTGAACATACCCAGTTCGGACAGCTCTGCTATGGTGCACTCGTCCCGTATCTCGTGCTCGTCGATCCCTTGTTTGCCGTATTTGTCGACGAGGAGCTGGCGGACCGTCACGTCCACCGCTGGCATTTCCTGCATGACGCGCAAAGCGAACTCGTTCGCCATCTCTAGCGCCTCGGCATCGCTCCGGCGCGGATCGGCCGCCTTGGCCCGCGTGAAGGCTTTACGGTGCATGATGGCAATGACGTTCTCTCGGTCCGCAGGCGCGCGGATTTCCTGCTTGCACAGCTGTCCAACCGTCTGGCTCTCGTCCATCGATCGCATACCTTAGAGTGCCGACACCATCCCGATGTGCTGGCGCCTTTCCCTCATGATCGGACGCGCGACATCCCATACCCAACTGTCCTCTCCGATGGCGGCGAGGCCGGTTCCGGTCGTAAGCAGACGGGATCGTACCTGGTCTCGCACCTCCGCCATGGTCCGGCAGCCGGAATCGTAAGCGATCGCCTCGGCGGCAAGTATGTCGATGATCCCGCCCAAGCTCCGCTCGCCTGGCATCCGCATCCATGCCATCAGCGGAAGCGACTGAAGAAACGCCACCCGCGCGCTGGCGTTCGCCGCGTCATCTACGACGAGCAACTCCTCTAAATGATGCCACGATAGGAACGGGACGCGCCCCTGATCAATCAGACGCTTGTGCAGGTCTCGAGCCACCTGCCACTTGGGTGATGTCGGATTAATCGCGGCGTCGATCCAGTTGGCCCAGTGCGACGTGTCGGGCGCGACGATCGCAGGCTTCAGTAGGGTCATGGCTCTGTGGCGCGACTCTGAGGTACAGGAGCGAACTGGAGACCTGGAGCGGTTCCAACAGCCGCATCAGGCTTCGGACAGGCCTGCGTCTGCGGGGTATCCGCGCGTGACGCTTCCGATCGTTCGTCAGCCAAGACAGTGCGGGTGGTTCTCCCGCCGGACAGACACACAGGCTGAGCGTTCACACATTTCGGATCGGACTGAACGCCGGCCGCGGGCGTCTGAACGACAACCTTCGTCACTGGCTTCTCCTGCTCCGCGCTGCGGAAGCCCATCGCGTAGAACAGGGGGTCAAGCAGCAGGAGTAATATGAATATCCCGAACGCTCGGAGCAGGTGCTCGTGAGTAACGAGGATGCGTGTGACCTTCTCGTTGACCACGGCCCGCGAGTTACGCGTTGCGAGCAGGGTACCGCGGGTTAGCTTGCGGAGGGGAGTTGGCGTCCGCCACGCAGCCACGATCTCGGATTCACCGACCTTCTGAAAGCCTCGGACTTGCAGAGTTTTGAAGGCGTTGAATCCGGCTCCAGCAACGTAGACCGTCGCCAGCGCCAATACGAAGAGCCGCGCCCCGTCCGGAGCCGGCCCCGCCTTCTTCTCCCAGTTCGCCGCCTGCAGCGTGATGATGACCGGAACCAGTGCTGCCAGTACCGCGAGGTAGGTTGTTGCCTTGCCCTCAGCCGTACGGACCCGCTCCATTTCGGCGGCCGCCACTTTCTGCGCCTCGTCGAGCGCCCTTTCGTCAGCTAAATCCCAGACTGCCGCTCGGATTGCAGCCTGGTCCTCCTCGAGCCGCTTCGCCTCTGCGGTTTTCTGGGAGGAAGTGAGCGGTTCGATATATGGGAAAACCCAGCTTCCGAATCGATGCAAGTTCATGAAGAGCCACCGCAAAGGGCATCCACAATCGCAGCCGTGACCGGAGCGCCCGTCCGCTGCTCGATCCAAGCCCACTGCCCGTTCGGGTTGGCTTCCAGGAACCAGAAGCGGCCATCTTTATCCTCTACAAGATCAATCGCGGCGAACCGCAGGCCGAGATCGCGGGCAACCAAGATACAGGCCGAAGCCACCTCGATCGGCAGCTCCGTAATTTCGTGATCAAGATCCTTGCGGACGCCCTTCCGCCAGTCCACCTGCGTCTCGCCATGGACTTGGGACAATATCCGGGTCGCAAACACTTGATCGTCCACCACGAGCACCCGGATATCCGACCGCTTCGGCACTTCGCGCTGCATGATCATCGGCTCACGCCGGAAGGCGTCCGCGTCCTCCACCTCAAGCGAATTCACCCGACTGGTGAAGACGACGCTACCCACTTCGCCTTCGTTGATGAGCGCGTGCCGGAGCGGCTTCGCAACCATCGCCCCATCCGCTAGGAAGGCACGCGCCATCTCGAAAGCATTGGTGACAAGTGTCCCGGGGATTTGCAATCCCACCCGCCGGGCGGTGGCGAGCTGCCTCGGCTTGTCCTCGGCGCGGAGGATGGAAAATGGCGAATTCAGCCATCTGCCCTCAAGAGCGTTCCAGAGACTTCTGAGTATGGCCGACCACTCTGCAACGACATACTCTGCAACGGCATTGCTTCCACCGCCTTCGATACTGCCCGGCCGGCGATAATAGGCACCCGTCACATCCGAGATGGAAAGCTCGCCGCACGGTCCTGTAAGCGTGAGGTTTGCGGGGTCGCCATCAATCATCGCGATCTCGTGTTGAGGCAGGTCCTCCGTGTTCAGGCGACAGAAGCGCAAGCCGCGTCGACGCATTTCCATAACGACGTAGTCCGTCGTGACGTCGCGCTTATTTGTTACGAGGAGGATCAGTCCGGAACGCACGCTCACCAGTACGGCGCCATCGCTTCGTCGTCCCGCTCCTGTTGAACGTCGGTCTTCGTCTGAAGCTCGGGCAAGCACAGGGAGGCGTCCTCGTCGTCAGCCTCCTGCCGAACCCGCGTCCCGGTGCTGGTTTCCAACGCCCCGAAGCGCGACGGATCATCGTCATCCACCTCAACCTGCGTCATGGTTTTGCTCTGCGTTGCGACCAGCGCGCCCCCAGCGATCTCGATAATCGGTACAGGACCGTCCTCACTGTCCACGACCCAAACGCCAAGCTCGGGCGAATAGTGGCCCGGCATCTCAGCATCGGCGGACCTAGGCGTAACGAAGCGCAGCAGAAATGGGTCGGCGGGCGCGATCGGAGAATGAATGGTCATGAGCATCGATCCTGTAGGATTGTCGTCCATCATGAACATATAGAGGAAATTCAAAATGAGAGGAAGCTCTCCGATCGTCATTCCGCATGTAAAACCATCAGCTCCAAATGTGAAATACTGACAAATTGCAGCACACGACCACGAGCCAAATCGTGAATTACCGCCTTTTCTGAACCGGCGGATCAAACCTGAGAGGCGAGCTCAGGCCATGCCCTGACAATAAGCTCCGAAAACCACGGGGAAACCGGAACCTGTCCTTCCTACCGATATGCGCTTGAGAAAATTGTTCAACATCAAGAACTGAGATTAACGGAAATCCCGCGTTTTCACCTTGATGGTGTCGAGGTGCAGGTCCCGGATATAGATGTCCCTCGTTCCGAGCCCCTTAGGTGACTCGCTGCGAGGATCTGGTGTCGGCGGGCCGTGATGGAACTCGTCGCCGCGTCCATGCGGCAAGGGAAACGCACCGCCGCGCTCACCGACACCGGCTAGTTCCGCGGAAAGATCGGTCAGGCGCTGCGCGACAAGATGAATGCCCGCAGATGCGGCTCGGCCCAGGATGGGAAGCGTAGTTTGCCACCAACCATCTCGGGCATTTCGCCCTGACGAACCTGCTCTGGCCACTGCTGGAAGGCGGCGCGCGCGTCGTCTCCGTCTCGTCGGCCGGGCATCACGCCTCGCCGATCCGCTGGGACGACCTGCAATTTGAGAACGGCTATGACAAATGGCTCGCCTATGGCCAGTCGAAGACGGCGAATGCGCTATTCGCGGTCCACCTCGATCATCTCGGCCGTGATCATGCCATTCGCGCCTTCTCACTCCATCCCGGCAAGATTTTCACGCCGCTCCAACGGCACCTGACGCAAACCGAGATGACTGCCGAAGGTTGGCTCGACGCAAAGGGCAATCCTGTCGATCCGACTTTCAAGACACCAGAACAAGGGGCTGCAACGCAGGTATGGGCGGCTACATCATCCCAACTCGATGGGCTTGGCGGCCTCTATTGCGAGGATTGTGACGTCGCGGTTCGGGCGGAGACGGCAGACGAACCGTTCGTCGGGGTCAAAGCCTATGCCACCGATCCCGATGCCGCAGAGAGGCTCTGGAACCTGTCCTCGAAGCTAGTGCAGATCGGATGGGATCATTCATAGGGAAGTTCCCCGAACAAGCCGATCATGAGGTCGCCGTCATAAAGCGAGAATGGGATCTCAACATAGTTGTCCGGGTGACGCGGCAAAGCGCGACCGTCATTCGGGCCATTTTTCGTATGACCGCGGACCTGTTCGCCATTCTCTTTAATATAGGGAAGCACAACCAGTCGACCGTGATTGGTGGACAGGATCGTACCTTCCTTCCAAATCGTGGCGGCTTCAGAATCTCGGGTCGATGACGTTGCCTTGACCTGCCAGCCAATGCCGCCCTCCGGTTCGTACCAAAAAACGATGCCATTGGAGACGAGGACATGCTCACCCCGCGCCAAGGCTTCGGCGAGAAGGCGTTGAACACTCACCAATTGGAGCAGTTGGTTCGCGCGTGGCAGAAGTATCTGCCTGATCCGCGCCTTGGTCTTTCCCCAATGGGCGGTCGCGCTCAGGTCGAAGCCATTGGCGATCTTCGCCCGTTCCGCCGTCAACGCCGCTTTTTCTCCGGCGCGATACGGCTTGGACCAGACTCCCTCATGGCCTAGGAAGACGAGGGAATAGGTCCAGTGGCTATTGGAACGCCCAACCTTGGCCACGCGAAGATACGGCATTTCCGCTAGTTGTTCGGCGAGATCCTGGCGGTAGCGCTCGGACTCCGGCGCAATCTTCAGGCTGGCGGCGTCGGGCCGCTCATCCTCTGCATGCCGACGGTGGGCTTCGCGCAACATCAGCCCTTCTTCCTCCAGAAGGCGCTGCTTGGCCTGGACGGCTTTGTCGATCTTGAGCTCAAGCGATTGCTTGAAGGCGGCCTCCAAGGGGCGGGCGGCGAACTCTTCCCGCAGGATAGGATTGAGCGCCAGAGCAGCTGCGATCGCCGTCTCGCGATCGGGATAATGATCCGACCGGACGCTGTCGTTATCGCCGGGAATCATCCGGTCGCGCCACAGCGGCGGCAAAAGCCCTCTTTCGATCAATTCCTGCATGAACCAGCGCTCGTGAAGGGGACGATAGTAGGGCCAGACCGCCAGAACAGTGTCACCCGCGCGCTTGAGTTCCGACCATTTCAGCATGGTGACGCGCCTTCGACGAGGGGGTACGCAACGTGGGGGCGCTTCCTCATGCGGCTTTCTCCTGCCGCTGGCGGATGTCGATGATCCACGTCTCCAGCGCCTCGATTTCTGCCTGGATGATTGCTGGAGCTGGCAGACGCTGATTGATTTCGCCGGGCTGGCTGTGCAGCAGCGCCGAGCATCGCCCGAACGCCTCGCGCATGACGGTGCAATGTGTATTCTCGATAACGGTGAGCTTGATGAGGCCCGTTGTATCCACCTTTCGAGACAGGCGGCGCAGAACGGGGCCAACAACCTCTTCCACCGCGCACTCCCATGTCGTGCGCAACTGATCCTGGAAGGACGTTACCTCACGCAGCCACTTGGCCTGATCGCCGCGTTCGTGATGGAGCTTAACGTTGCCGAGATGCGCTTTCATGCCTTCGAGCACCTTGTCGAGCGGCATGACGTTGGCGGGAGGATCTTGATGACAGAAACCGGAATTCTCACTTCCTCGGCTGATGAGGCGATAGCTCACAGGCGTCGCCGCGCGATCCTTGGTCGCGCGGCACGCTTCTTCCAGCAGTAACAGGAACGCCATGTCATGCGTGAAGACGATGACCTGACGGGTCTGACCGGCTTCGGCGAGGCGCGCCGCAACCCGATCACGATGCAGATGATCGAGCGACGACACCGGATCGTCGAACACGATCGCCGATTGCGCATCGATCGTCGAAAGCTCGGCGAGGAACGCGGCGAGCGCAACACAGCGATGCTCGCCTTCACTCAGCACCTTGCCGACCGGCTCGGTCGGTTTGTTGATGAGCCGAACCTGAAAGAACGGCACCCCGGCGCTCGTCTTGGCCTGCTGGAGTTCGATGGCGAGTCCGGCGACGCCGAGCTTATCGACCTCAACGGCGAACCGTCCGCGCAGCCGATTAGTGACGAGTGCCTGCGCAATCCGGGCGCTCTGGGTAGTGATCTTGTTGGTTGTCGTGTCCTTGCTCGCCTTTTCGAGCGCCTCGATGCTTTTGAGACGTGCGATCTGGGCGGTGACGTCGGTCTGCACGACACCCAGCCATTTACGATCGGCAAGCCCGTCGCGTTCGGCGATGAGGGCCTTTCGCTGCGGTGAGTTGGCCTCGGATCGTAAGCCGTCCATCCGCGTCGTCAGGCCAGCTAGGGCCGTTCGCAAAGGCTCAAGCGACACGGTGCTGACAGGTGGGAGAGCCGGCTGGCTTTCGAGACTGTGCGATTTCACGATGGCGCGCAGGCGCCAGGCGAAGACAAGAATTTCCCGCCGAACGGACGCTGCAAGTTCGTACTGCCCGAGATCGTCGCGGATCAGGGTGATGATGGCCGGAAGTGCCCGCATCGCGATGGCGCAAGTGGCGATATCGTCAAGCGCGTCGGAATAGGCAGTTTGCGCTTCTTCCTCGCGGCGCTTGCTTTCGTTTTGAACAAAGGCCTCGAAGCTGCTCAGGCGCTCTGCGGCTTCTTCGCTGAGCGGCTGTTGGCAAAGGACGCAGTGGGCACCGGCTTCGACTACAGGGAAAGTTCTGTCAGAATAGGCTGACACGCGGGAGTAGTTTCGGGCCGCTTCCCAAAGCGACTTCCACACATCCGAACCGATGTCGGGCAAGGGTTCGTCGGCGAACAGATTGGCCGACGCGGCTGCTGAAGCCCTGCGCGCCGTACCGAGACGCGCATGAAGATCATGGAGCCTCGTCCGGGTTTCTTCGGTCGCGATCGCGGCCAGGCGCGCGATCTGGTCGATGGCGGTGTTGAGGCGGGCTTCATGCCCCTGGAGCTGGCGCACCATGCGCGACGGATCGCTGGCGAGATCGGTAACGAGGGTTTGGAGCCGGGCGTCTTCTTCGACGCTGAGGCCGGCAAGCTTTTCGACGGCTTCGGCTTGGGTCCTGCCAGAGAGCGTGGCAAGCAGTTTCCCGACATCGGTGTGCGGCTGGCAGTCGGGCGTCGAGAGAATGGCCGGCGTCTGGTCTTGCAGGGCCTTGATCTCGGCGGCCAGTTTGGCCTTCACATCCTGGCAGGCCTGTGCGAGACCGGCTAGGATGCGCAACGGCAGGGGCGTGTAGGCTAGATCGTTGGTGTTCTCGACATGGACGTTGGCGGTGCGCGAGTCGAAGACACCGACAGCCGACAGCATCGCGTCGGCCGCTGCCCCCTGTGTCCATGAGGTGTTGCGCTTCTGACCGCCGATATAGAACTCAATACTGGCGGCCGGTGTGCCGGCGGTGGTGGCGTAGATGTTGGGCAGGATGGCGTCGCCCTTGGGCGAGCGCGCGCGGCAGAGTTGCTTGAGGACGCGAGCATAGCCCGATTTTCCGGCGCCATTGTCGCCATAGATTACGGTAAGTCCGGTCTTGCCGAACGATAGTCGTTCTCCGGGGGCCAGAGCATTGACGTTCGACAGGCTGTGAAGCGCGCCAAGGGTGACGACGGCATGGCTGGCGGCAGGATCTCGAACATGGGTCGCATCGAGCGGCTGGCCCTGTTCAACGGCTTTGCAGATCGCGACCAACGACGTCACGTCGGTCGGTTCCAACTTGGGTTGGCTACATAGGCGCCGCAAGGCGTCGCGTTGCCAGGCAGGGATGTCCGCCGACCATTTGAGAATATCGGCAAGCGCCGCCGCTTCGTTGGAAAGATCGCTATCCTTGGCGTCCACAGTGCCACCCCTTGTTGTTCTGCCGTTGTCGGCATTGTCTCCAGTTGATCATCTTGTCCTTATGCGTCGCCAATGATGTGCCGCTCTTCGCCCAACGGCACAATCCATCCGCCCGCGCGATCGGGACGGGCGAAGTCATCCGGGCGAACCGGTTGGACCAGCCGTGCCCGTATCACCTGGGGTTCGGCATCGATGGCGGCCCGGATCAGGTCGCGTTCGACGCCGACGAACACCGGTCTCAGATTGAGGCGCGCGAGCGCCTCTTGTTCGTCAGGCGTCACACCGGCATCGGCCAATGGCCCGGCACGGGTGACGATCCCTCCGACCAGCCCATCGAAGGCCGCGGCCTTGTCCAGTTCCCCTACCGGGGCTGAATCGAGCGCCGCTCGGGCAAGATCCTGATCGCTTTGAAGCCGACGGGCAAATGGCTGTTCGGTCAGACGGTAAAGCGCATCTGCAAGTCTGACATGACCCAGCGGTCGAATGAGATTGGCGATGTGCAGCCGGAGCATGCCTATAAAGAGCGCGTCCTTCTCTTGCGGCTCGATCGGCTCGCCTTCGTCCAACGGGTCTTTGACCGAGAGGTGAGCATCGGCAGGGCCAGCGCTTGCCATGCCCCATCGCGTGGCGATGGCGATGCGTTTGACCGTGACCTTGCGGCCGTTGGCAGTCACGTCGATACGGCCTGCTTGCGCCCAGGCGCGGGCGAGCGCCTTCGCCGGTCCGCCAGGATCGTGGCAGCCTTTGGCCTCGGCAACCGTGAGGGACGTCAAATCGGATGCGCAGGCAATCCAGTCGGGCAGGTCGCCGCGTGACAGCCGTTTGATCTTGACCTTTTTCCTTCGATCGAGATCGATCGTGTGGCTGCCAAGATGGGCAAAAATCGAAAGATTGAAGTAGCGCTCCAGATAGGCACGGGCGACGAAGCGCCCGAAGAGACCCGACAGGGCAACCTTCACTTCGCGCGCCTGACCAAGCGGTTCGCGGAAGATGAACGGCGTTCCCGCACCGGTCGGGCATAGGAGCCCGTCGAGAATTGACCAGGCACCATAAGCAGCGCCGGGAGTTTGGAGCACCTCGCGTATTCCGGCGTCCTCGATATCGGCCACGTCGAGTGCGACCGTCGCGCCGGTGACGGGGCTGGCGGAGGCCGGATCGAAGCTATGGAGGAAGGTTCTCGTCATAGGGCCAGCGCCCGCGTCAGGTCGTCATGCTCAAAAGCGCTCGCCATGCGATTGATCTCGGCAGACCGCGCGCCGGCCGCTTTGGCGGTCTCGCGCCAGGTCGCCGTTACGATCGCGACGTCTTTGATGACGGCGCGGGCTTGCGCCAGCGTCAGCGCGAAATATTCCGATGCCGCCTCCAACAGATCGAGCGAGCAGGTGCCTTCGTCGAGATCGATGTTGGTCGTCAGCACCCGTTCCTTGAGGTCGGTGGGCACCGGGTTGAGGTCATAGGCGGGAGACAGCGACCATCCTGCTTTTCCGAGCCATAGAAAGCCGTGATTGCGCAGATGATCGTCCACATTTGAGATCAGCACATTAAAGACGACGCGACGATAGAGCACCTGTGCGTCGGTTTTGCCCTGCGCACCATGTTCGGCCAGGGCATCGACGATCTCGGGATAGCTGCCGCGCTCACCATCTTTCGCCCCCATCATGGCCATTGCCGACAGGAAGGGAATGCGGACAGCGCCATCGCGGTCGAAGCGACGCGACAGCATGACTTTTTTGCCTGCGACATCGATGAGCTCGTGCTGCGGCGTGGCGATACCGGCTTGTCGGGCCAGCCTTAGGGCGATCTCCTCCCATGTCTCAATGCTGTAATCGTCGGTCTCCTTCGGAAATTTGGCGATGGAGAGATGGCCGTGCTGGTCGATGACCGAGGCCTTTGGCCGCGCGCCGCCTAGCGAGGACCCTGGCGCGAAAATGAGTTGGAGATCCTCGTCGGTTTCTTCGTCGCGCAGGATGCGTTCGGTGATCTGGAGCAGTCGGCCGAGTTCGATGAGAGCGGGTACGCCGGCGCGGATAGGCGCCTGGAATTGCTCTTCGCCAACCCAACGGAAGCGAAGCGCGCCGAGCCGGGTTTCGTCGGCAACGCCGAGGAGGTAATCGCTCTCGGCAAGGGTACGGACGGCACGGCCATCGCGTCCGGCCACGCGGCGCTCGGCGCGTTGCATGAGGCGGCGGCCCCAGGTGTCCGGGGCCGAGTCGCCGATGGAGCCGAAGGTCGCGAGGCCAGCGGGCGGCGCGAAGGCGCCGCGTGTCAGGGCGAGAGCCGGTTCCAGCGAAAACCGATCCGGATCTTCGAGCCACGCACGGTCATATTCGAACAGGACGGTCTCAGCACCGCGAACGCGGTTGCTTCTTGCCAGTCCAACCGGTCGTGTTTGACCATGCAGATCGAGATGAACTTCGAAATCAGCCATCGCGCGACGATCCGGTCGAGCGTTTTGGGTGGGCGTGCTTCGGCAAGTCGGCACTGGCCAGTGATTGCCCAACGCTGTCGTTGCTAATGTCGGCGACTAAGCTCAAGCCTTCCAGCAGACCCAACGCCTGTAGCACGCCTGCATAGATGCCGATGCTGACATTGGTGTCGCCGGCTTCGATCTTCTGGAGGGTGGAGCGCGACGTGAAGGCACGTTCGGCTACGACCGCCATCGGCAGCCGTCGCCTGCGTCGCGCGTCATGGATGTCGGCGCCGAGCTTTCGCAAGGCACGCCGCACGGCGGCCGGAGGATTATGAGGTGTGGGCATTTGCTATCTTCACGCTACAGATTTCGGAAATATGTAGCACGAAGATTACAAGAACTCCAGTGATCGCCCTGCCCTATTGAACGACATTTCCAAAGAGGGAATGGGGATCGTAAAAAAGCCGCCATGCCGGGGGCTGGCATGGCGGCTTCCTCAGTCGCAGCCGGTAGCGTTCGACCGGCCACACCGAGCCCGGTCTTAGCGCGGCGCCTCGGAGGACCCGGAACCAAAGCTACCCGTTGCGGTAAGCATGTTTACCGCCTGGTTGCCGGTCCCGGTGGCGGCAAGGCCGTTGCCGGAAACAGATCCCATGGCGCCGCTGACGTCGCCGGCCATGGCCACACCGAACAGCCCGTTGACGGTCGCGGAGACGGGACCACGATTGACCTGGGCGTTGCTGACCAGGGCCGTGGACATACCGTCGACGACAGCGCGATTGAGTGCGGCGTTGCCTCGCGCGATCGACGAAGCGCTGTTGCCTTCGATGCCGATCGCCGACTGCATGGCACCGCTGCCATTAACGATGAACGCTGCGTTGGTCACCGCATCGACGACCGCCGTATTGCTCTGGCGGTTGTCGAGCAACGGTCGACCGCCAGAGCCGGTTACGGAAGACACCGACAAGGCGTTCAGGGCGCGGTTGCCATTGGCTTCCGAGGCGGCGCTGTTGCTCAGCACGTCCAGACGCGCATCCTGTACGTAAGCGTCCGAGTTGCCGACAGACATGCTGCTGTCGGCATTGGCGAAGACCTTGCCGGTGGAATGCTGCCAGCTGTTCAGAACCACATCGCCGGAGAGATCGACGGCGTCGACGGACAAGGTGTTCGATGCATCGTTCATACGCGCGAACGCCGAGTTGGCATTGTTCGACAAAGTGACACTCGATGCGCCGATGTGGCCCGGAACGGAGACGGTCATACCAGAAGTCGCGTTGACGATATTGTCCCCACGTTGATGGTTATCGAGGACGGCAAAAGGCGCTGGCTCATAATAGCCGCCACCATCGGCATGCGAGCCTTTCGCATTCAGCATATTGGCAGCGACGTTGCCGGCGATCTCCGCGGACTGGCTGTTGCGATCGAGCGTCAGCGTCGAATCTCAGGTCGCGTTGCTGCCGGTCTGAACGGTATAAAGCCCATGGGCAGCAGCGGCCATCGGTATCGGTTGGCCCTTCGCGCCGATATTGATGTCGAAGAGGTTCGAGCCGAAGAAGCGGAAGGTCCCCGCCCCGGTCTCATAGCCGGTATATTGCTTGGTCAGGCTGACGGTCTTCACGACGATCAGAGAGCGGGTATCGACGATGCGCAGATCGACGGCGACGGACTGGGTGAATGTCCTCCGCACACTCGTCGAGGATATCATCCTGACGCCCGCCGATGGTAGGATCGAGATCGACGTTCGCGGCGATCTTGCTGGAATCCTTAGGGCTGAGACTCAAT
>NZ_LDTE01000072.1 GCF_001476905.1 Sphingomonas sanguinis
CCATGCTACGCATGGTCCCCTTCCCCGTACCGGGGAGGATGATGTCCTACCGCCCCTTTTGCCGCGCCTCCTGCGCCGTGAACCCCTCGACCATCGTGCGGAAAGTCGCTTCCGCCACATCGGGGCTCAGCCCCTGCTTCGCGGCCTTTTCCCGGATACGCATCAGGATTTGCCGAATCCGCGCATCGTCCCGGACCGTCGCGGCGGAGGTCTTGAAGCGCCCGGCTTGGGCGACGTAGCGCGACCGCTCGGCCATCAGGCGAAGGATCTGGTCGTCGATCCGGTCGATGTTGGTGCGCACTTCGCCCAGAGTTCGGCAGCAGGGCATGGCCGGTGCCTCTGCCGGGGCGGGTGCAGACAGCAGGATAGTAAGAAGCGTGGAGCAAGCGGGCAACAGACGCATCCGGAATCTCCGACACGGGACTGATATCCGGTCCGGTACGGACGCATTTCTCCCGCCGCCAGTGACATAGCCGTCACGTTGACATCCTCCCCGGTACGGGGAGGTGGCAGGGCGAAGCCCTGACGGAGGGGGGCTTCCTCTTGAGACACACCTTGCGGCGATCCCACTCCACCATGCTGCGCATGGTCCCCCTCCCCGTTCCGGGGAGGATCGAATTGTCGATCAACCTACCCCGCCCGGTCGCGCTCGGCTTGTTGCATCATGGTCGCCATCGCCCGGTCCCCGGGCGCATCCGACGCCGCCAGTCCGGCAATGACGCCGCGCCGGTTGGGTTCGGGTTGGTGCTGGGCGATCTTCCACACCCCCTCCAGCCGGGCGACGCGCAGGGTCAGGCCGACGATGCCGCGCTGCAAGCCTTGGATGAAATTCGCAGGCGCATCGTCGATCGACCAGGGTTCGACCTGTCCGGCTTCCTTCGCGTCCGTCAGCCGGGCGAGGTGAGCTACCAGCCAGTCGGGGTCGTGCGTGACGGACAGGCTCCCATGCGCCTGAACAGCGACGTAATTCCAGGTTGGCACGACCTTCCCATGCTCGCGCTTGGTCGGATACCAGCCGGGATGGACATAGGCATGCGGCCCCTGAAAGATCGCCAGCGCCGCGCAACCGCCCTCGGCCAACCGCCAGAGCGGATTGGCGCGCGCGACATGGCCCTCCAGCACCCAGCCATCGCCTTGTCGCGTCGCGATCATCGGCAGCGACACCGCTTCGGGCACGCCGTCTCGCACCACGACCAGCGAGGCGAGGCCGATCGTCGCCACGGCGTCCAGCAGCACGTCTTCGCGGGTCTCGACAAAGGCGCGCGGCGGATAGCTCATGCGAGCGCCAGTGTCGGCTCGCCGCGTTCGTGTGCCAGCAGCCACTGCTTGACCGCCAGCCCGCCCGCAAAGCCGGTCAACGTGCCGTTCGCCCCGATCACCCGGTGACAGGGCGTGACGATCGACAGCGGGTTGCGCCCGTTCGCCGCCCCCACCGCGCGCGATGCGCCCGGCCGCCCGATCGCGGTGGCGAGCGCGGCGTAGCTGCGCGTCTCGCCATAGGGAATGGTGCCCAGGCCGGTCCACACCGCCTTCTGGAAATCGGTGCCGCCGGGATCGAGCGGCAGGTCGAACACGCGTCGCTCCCCCGCGAAATACTCGGTCAGCTGGCGCACCGCCTCCGTCAGGATCACGTGCGCCGGATCGTCCTGTCGTGCGGGCAGCTTCACCCGCCCTTCTCGCTCCTCGGCCCACAGGACGGCACGCAGGCCTTCGGTACTCGCCACGAGGGTCAATTCGCCCACCGGCGAGGCCATGGTGCATTCGCTCAACATGGCCGCTACCCTAGCGCAGGAACGCGCCCGATGCGTCCCGCTTCTTGCGGTCAAACCCGAAAGGGTGCGGCGATCTCGGGCGTGACGCGCAGCAGACGGCCGGTGGCGCGGTCGATCAGCGCCCAGGTCGTCACCGCCTCCACCTTCACCCGGCCCTGCGCATCCAGAAAGCGGACATGCCGGTCGAAGCGTGCCCCCTTGGGCGGGTTGGGGACCCAAGTTTCGGCGGTCACCGTCTCGCCCGCCACGACATTGCCGCGATAGTCGATCTCGTGCCGCGTCACGACCCAGATATGGGCGGCGACATGTTCGGGCGGCACGACGGATTCCCAATGCGCGCCCGCAATCGCCTGAATCCACTGGACCCAGACGGCATTGTTCACATGGCCCAGCTCGTCGATATGCTCTGGCCCGGCGGTGAAGGTCATGGTGAAGCGGCTCATGCCTGTTCGCTCGATTCCCTGTATCGCAACCACAGCGCGCGGACGCCCCAGCCGATCGTGGCGGCGACCATCACCATCCCCGCCGCCATCAGGATGTGCGGCAGCGTCGGGCGATAACGCGCGGCGAGTTCGTGAAACGCCTCGCCGAACAGATAACCGATGCCGGTGAAGATCGCTGCCCAGCACAAGGCGGATGCGGCATTGACCGCGACGAACAGCCGGGTCGACACATGGCTGGTGCCCAGCGCCACCGGGCTGATCGTGCGCAGGCCGTAGAGGAAGCGGAAGGCGAAGATGAAGCCGACCGGGTAACGCTCCATCAGCTTCGTGACGCGCGTATAGACGCGGCGCTTGCGCAACTTGGCCACCCAGCGCCCGTCGCGTGCGCGGCGGCCGATAGTGAAGAAGACCTGATCCGCCAGGAACGACCCGATCGCTGCGGCCAGGAAGGCGGCGGGCCAGCCGATCAGCCCCTGATGCGACAGAATGCCGCCGGTCACGACCGCCGTCTCGCCCTCCAGCCCGGCGCCGAGCGCGATGGCCGCGACGCCGTAACGCGCGACGATCGCCTCTATGCTCAGGATTCGACTCCCATCTGCCACAGGATGAAGGCGTGCTCCTCCGCGCCCTCGCGCAGGGACTCGAACCGGCCCGACTTGCCGCCATGCCCTGCACCCATATTGGTCTTGAGCAGCAGCAGATTGTCATCGGTCTTGGTCGCGCGCAGGCGGGCGGCCCATTTGGCGGGCTCCCAATAGGTGACGCGCGGATCGTTCAGCCCGCCCGAGATGAACATCGGCGGATAAGCCTGCGCCTTCACATTGTCATAGGGGCTGTAGCTGCGGATCAGCTCGAATGCCTTGGCGTCCTCGATCGGGTTGCCCCATTCGGGCCACTCGCCCGGCGTCAGCGGCAGTTCGGCGTCCAGCATCGTGTTGAGCACATCGACGAACGGCACGTCGGCGATCACCGCGCCCCAGAGTTCGGGGTCCGAATTGACCACCGCGCCCATCAGCTCACCACCCGCCGAGCGGCCTGCGATGGCGATGCTCCCGGCCTTGGTCCAGCCGCCCTCGATCAGGCCCTTCGCCACGTCGACGAAATCGTGGAACGTGTTGGTCCGCTTTTCCAGCTTGCCGTCCAGATACCATTGCTGGCCCAGATCGTCGCCGCCGCGGATATGCGCGATGGCATAGGCGAAACCGCGATCGAGCAGGCTCATGCGGCCGGTGGAGAAGCCCGGCGGGATGGCATAGCCATAGGCGCCGTACGCATAGAGGAACAGCTTGCCCGATCCGTCGCGCGGAAAGTCCTTCGGGTAGACGATCGACACCGGCACCATCGTCCCGTCGCGAGCAGCAATCTTCAGCCGCTCGGTCCGGTACTTGTCGCCGTCATAGCCCGACGGGATTTCCTGCACCTTCAGCACGGTCAGCCCGCCGGTCGCCACGTCGTAATCATAAACGGTGCCCGGCGTGACCATCGACTCATAACCGAGGCGCAAGGTCGACACGTCATATTCGGGATTGTCGCCCAGCCCGGCGGTGTAGCTCGCCTCGGGGAAGTCGATCCGCTGGGCCACGGTCGGCGTATCGTAGCGATGGATGGCGATCCGGTCCAAACCGTCCTCGCGCCCCTCGACCACGAAGAAGTCCTTATAGCATTCCACCCCGGTCATGTAGAAATGCGGGTTGGGCGCGATCAATTCGTGCCACTCGCCGGGATTGTCGATCGAGGCGGTGCAGAGGCGGAACTGCGGGTCCACGTCGTTGGTGTGGATGAACAGCGTGCCGTCATGCTCGTCGACATCATATTCGCGCCCTTCCTTGCGGGGCGCGACCAGGATGGGTTCGGCAAAGACATTGTCGGCGGGCAGCAACCGCACCTCGCTGGTGACATGGTCGCCGGTCGCGATCACGATCCAGTTGCGCGCGGAGGTCTCGGCGACGGCGACGCGGTAACCCTCGTCATCCTCGTGGAACAGCTCGACATCCTCGGCGACATCGGTGCCCAGCTTGTGGAAGCGCGCATTGTCGGTCCGCCACTGCGCATTCGCCACGCCGTAGAGAAAACCGCTATCGTCCGCGACCCAGACGATTTCCGACAACATGCCGGGGATGACATCGGGCAGATGCTCAGCCGTCGTCAGGTCCTTGACCCGCACCTCGAACCGTTCCGAGCCATTGTCGTCGATCGCATAGGCCAGGTAACGGCCATTGTTGCTGATCGAGAAGGCACCCAGCCGGAAATATTCCTTGCCCTCGGCCAGCGCCGGTTCGTCGAGCAGCAGTTCGTCGGGGCCGCCCGCCACGGGCTTGCGCCACCATTTGCGATATTGCCCGCCCGTCTCGAACCCGGTCCAGTAGATCCAGTCGCCGTCCTTTTGCGGCACCGAGGATTCGTCCTCCTTGATCCGCCCCTTCATCTCTTCGTACAGCCGGTCGATCAGCGGCTGGCGCGGGGCCATGACGCTTTCGAAATAGGCATTCTCCGCTTCGACATAGGCGAGCACGTCCTTGTCGGTGACCTCGGGATAGGCGGGGTCCTTCAACCAGGCATAGGGATCTTCGATCGTCGTCCCATGGATGGTGAAGCTGTGCGGACGGGTCTCGGCGACGGGGGGCGTGAGCGCGGGGCTATCGGTCATCGCCCGGATGTAGCTAGGCTTGGCCCCCGCCGGAAGGGGTGGCGGCCATGCTATTTCCACCCGTCCGCCAGCGTCCAGCTGTCCCGCCAGCGCAGCACCGGCGTCGCGCCCTCCCATTCCACCGGCAGCCAGACATAGCGCCCGTCGATCGCATTTTCCGGCCGCCAGCGATCCGCCATGAAGAGGAAGCGCGGCTCCGCCCCCGGACGCGCGGGCGGCAGCGGCAGGACGAAGGTGGATTGTGAATGGAAGGTCGTCTGCTGGTCGACCTCGCTCCCGCGCACCGGATTGCCCAGCGAGCGCCACGGCCCCGTCACCTTGTCCGCGACATAGACGCGCCCCGGATTGGGCCGCCAGCCGGTAAGCCCCGAGGCGAACATGTAATAACGCCCCTTCGCCTTGAAGAGCGCGGGCGCCTCGTTCCCGCCATCGGGCAGCGCGCGGACATAATAGCCGTCATGGCGGGTCCAGTCGGGGGCCAGCCGCGCGATCTGGAGCGTGTCATTCTCCTCCGACGCATAGACGTGCCACGCCGTGCCGCCGTCGACGAAGATCGTCATGTCGCGCGCCATCTGCCCGCCCGCGAAATCGCGGGCCAGGGTGGTGCCGGGGGCCTTGTCCGCGGCGGTCGCGTTGGCGGGCCAGATGCCGGGATTGACGCGGCCCGCATGGAGGAAGCGGAACGGCCCCTGCGGCCGGTCGGCGACCGCGACGCCCGCCTGCGCCGCGCCGTACCCCTTGCCGCGCAGCTCCAGATGGAACCACATGACGAACTGGCGGGTGCGCGGGTTGTAGACGACCTTGGGCCGCTCCAGGATACAGTCGCGCGCGATCGGGCTATCGGGATCGTCCGACACCGCCAGCGCCACACCCTCGTCGCGCCAGTTCACCAGATCGGTCGAGCTATAGGCATGGACCCCGACCTGGGCACGGTTGCCCGCCTCGCCCGCGGTCTTGTGCTCGCCATGCCACCACCAGCGACCGCCATGGCGCAGCTGCCCGCCGCCATGCGCATTGATCGCGATGCCGTTCGTGTCGTTCCAGACCTCGCCGGGCCGGAACGCATCCGCCTCCGTCGCCTTGGCGATACCACCGAACAGCGCCGTCGCGCCCGCCCCCACCAGGATGCTCCGCCGGTCGATCATCATGCCATCCTCAAGCCTGTCTCGGCTCAGGATCGTATATCGTCCGACAAGTACATCAAGTCCCGTGAGGCTCGACGCTGTGTAACCGGAAGACTAGACTGGGCGCATTCCATTCCAGTCAGGTTGTGCCATGTCCCATTCCGTCCGCCTTGCCGCCCTTCGCGCCGAACTGGCTGCCCAAGGGCTCGACGGTTTCGTCGTGCCGCTGACCGACGAGCACATGAGCGAATATGTCGGCGACTATGCACAGCGCCTTGGCTGGCTGACCGGCTTTGGGGGCTCGGCGGGGTCGGCGGTGGTGCTGACGACCAAGGCGGCAATCTTCACGGACGGGCGCTACACACTGCAGGTGCGCGAGCAGGTGTCGGGCGAGGACTATGCCTATATCCCAGTGCCGCAGGACAGCGTGGCGGGGTGGCTGGGTCGAGAGACGGCGGCGGGGCAGCGGATCGGGTATGACCCATGGCTGCACACCCGCCAGCAGGTCGCCGACATGACCGCCGCGCTGGCCGACCGCGAGGCGGAACTGGTCGCGGTGACGACCAACCCGATTGACGCGGTCTGGACCGACCGCCCCGCCCCCTCCCCTGCCGTGCTCACCGTGCAGGACGATGCGGTGGCGGGCGAAAGTTCGGCCGCCAAGCGTGCGCGGATCGGCGAGTGGCTGGCCGAACAACGCGCCGATGCGGTGGTGCTGTCGGCGCTCGATTCGATCGCCTGGGCGCTGAACGTGCGCGGGACCGATGTCGCGCATACGCCGGTCGCTCTGTCCTATGCCATCGTCCATGCGGACGGCGAAACCGACCTGTTCGTGGCACCGGAGAAGATCACGCCAGAGGTTCGCGCGCACCTGGGCAATGCGGTACGGCTGCACGACCGGGCGGCGTTCGATGGCTATCTGACCGGCTTTGCGGGCAAGCGTATCGTGGCCGATCCCGAGCGCGCGGTCGCCGCCATTGCGCAGGCATTGGAAGCAGGCGGCGCCAAGGTGCTGGCGCTTCGCGACCCGGTGGTGCTGACCAAGGCGATCAAGAACCCCGCCGAGGTCGCCGGTCACCGCGCCGCCTCCATCCGCGACGGCGCGGCGATGGTGCGTTTCCTGCGCTGGGTCGAGGAGGAATGCCCCAAGGGCGGCCAGACCGAACTCTCCGCCGCCGCGCAGCTGCTGGCGTGTCGCGAGGCGACCGGGCTGCTGAAGGACACCAGCTTCGTGACCATCTCGGCGACCGGGGCGCATGGTGCCAGCCCGCATTACCACGTCACTGAGGAGTCGAACGCGGCGATCGAATTGGGGCAGCTGTTCCTGATCGACTCCGGCGGGCAGTATCAGGACGGCACCACCGACATCACCCGCGTCATGCCGATCGGCACGCCCACGGACGAGATGCGCGACCGCTTCACCCGCGTGTTGAAGGGCCATATCGGCTTGGCCACCGCCGTCTTCCCGGATGGAACCTTGGGCGGGCATCTGGACTCGCTGGCGCGGCGGCCGCTCTGGGAGGTCGGGCTGGATTATGCCCATGGCACCGGCCACGGTGTCGGCGCCTATCTGTCGGTGCATGAAGGGCCGCAGCGTATCGCCGCACCCAATTATCCCGGCGGTGCCGCGATGGAGCCGCTGCGCGCGGGCATGATGCTGTCCAACGAGCCGGGTTATTACAAGGCGGGCGAGTACGGCATCCGCATCGAGAATCTGGTGCTGGTCGAGCCGCGCGCCATCGCGGGCGCGGACCGCGACATGCTGAGCTTCGAGACGCTGACCCTGTGTCCGATCGAGCGGTCGCTGATCGTGGCAGAGTTGCTGACGTCCGAGGAACGCGATTGGCTCAACGCCTATCATGCGCGGGTGGCGGAGGTTCTGGCGCCGGAGCTGGAGGGTGCGGATCGCGACTGGTTGCTGGAGAAGTGCGCGGCGATCTGATTTTTCACGCGAAGCCGCGAGGACGCGAAGAAGAAGGAAGAAGGTTGGTTCGCGCGGAGGCGCGGAGACGCGGAGGTGTCTGCCCGCCGCGCCAGCGGCCTTCTTATCTCGGGCGCTGACAAATAGAGGGCGCTGCGCGCGGCGATTCCTCTCTGCGTCCTCTACGCCTCTGCGCGAAAAAACCTTCTTCTCCGCGCCTCCGCGTCTCCGCGCGAACCAAAATTCTTCGCGTCATCGCGGCTTCGCGTGAACAAAAAACGCCGCGCGGGAGAGGCCTCCCACGCGACGTTTTGCGCGCTTCAATCGGCACTGGAACTGGACCCCGGCCTTCGCCGGGGAACAGATCAGCGACCCAGCAGCACCCGCGCCTGCCCTGCGATCTGGGCCAGCATCGCGGCATTGGGCTGGGCGGCCAAGCGGGCCCGGTCGATCACCGCCTTGAACTGGCCGACGCGCGCGGCATTGCGTTCCAGCCAGGCCTCGACCGCCGCTTCCGGATCGGTCGCGCCCGCACGGCCCAGGAAATCGAGCCGCTGCTGCTGGAAATCGCGCGCGAGGCCCGCGATCAGCAAGCGCTCCCACGGATCGCTCGGGCTGATCCGCGCCGCCTGACCCTGCGCCCAGTCGAGGCCGAGTGCCTGACCCAGGCGGGTGAAGGCATGGGTCAGCCGCGTCTCGTCGAGCGACAGACGCTGGCCGAGATCGGCCAGGCCGACCGCGCCGTCGAGTTCCGACACGCGCACCACCCGCGCCGCAAGATCGGCGGGCGCGCCCGCATCTTCCAGTGCAGCAACCACACGCGCGCTCTGCGCCTTGGCCTCGTCGCGCAGCAATGCGGGCGTTTCCGCCGCCAGCCGCGCGATGCCCGGCTGCAACCGCTCCAGCGCCGCGCCCGGCGAGGTGCCCGCCGGCATCGACCGCAACAGGTCGGCAATCTGCGACCGCGTGGCGCGCGCCACCTCGTCGAACAGCGCGATACGCGCCGCTTCGGGCATCGCCGCCGTCTCGATCGCGGTCCACAAGGACGGCAGATCGAACAGCCGCTCGACCACGACGAACATCGCCGCGATGTCGGCCATCGCCGCGCCCTCTTCCTCCGCCAGCTCGAACGGATGGAGGATGCCCATCCGGTTGACGATCCGGTTGGCCAGCTTGGTCGCGACGATCTCGCCGCGCAGGCGATGCTGGTCGATGGCCTCACCGAAGGCCTCCTGCATCGCAGGCGGGAAGGCCGCGTGCAGATCGGGGAGCAGTTCGTCGTCCAGCGCGAGCGCACTGTTCTCGATTGCGTCCTGCAGCGTCAACTTGGCCGTCGCCAGCAGCACCGCCAGTTCGGGCCGGGTCAGCGGAATCCCGTCCTGCCCGCGCCGGAGCAGCACGTCGTTGCTGCCCAGCCCCTCGACCGCGCGGTCGAGCCGCCCGGCGCTCTCGAAAATCTCGATGACGCGGACATAGCTCGGCATCGCGGCCGCGCCATCCGCTTCCGCGATCGACAGGCCCAAAGTCTGGAGGCGGTTATCCTCCAGCACCAGATGCGCGACGTCATCGGTCATCGAGGCGAGCAGCGTGTTGCGGTCGTCCTCCGCCAGACGGCCCTCGATCATCTCGCGGTTGAGCGCGATCTTGATGTTGACCTCGTTATCCGAACAGTCGACGCCCGCCGAATTGTCGATGAAGTCGGTGTTGATCCGCCCGCCCCGCTCGGCAAAGGCGATGCGCGCGGCCTGCGTCACGCCCAGATTGGCGCCCTCGCCGATGGCGGTGACGCGCAGATCCTCGGCATCGACGCGCAGGCGGTCGTTCGCCGGATCGCCGACCTGGACGTTATTCTCCGCCGCCGCCTTGATGTAGGTCCCGATGCCGCCGAACCAGAGCAGATCGGCCGGCGCTTTCAGGATCGCCGAGATCAAAGCCGCCGGTTCCAGCGAGGTGGCGGTGATGCCCAAAGCCTCGCGGATTTCGTCCGACAGCGGGATCGTCTTGGCCGAACGCGGGAAGACGCCGCCGCCGGGCGAGATCAGGCTGGTGTCGTAATCCGCCCAGCTCGACCGGGGCAGCGCGAACATGCGCGCGCGCTCGTCCCAGCTCGTCGCGGGATCGGGATTGGGATCGAGGAAGATGTGGCGATGGTCGAACGCGGCGACCAGCTTGATCGCCTTGGACAAGAGCATCCCGTTGCCGAACACGTCGCCCGACATGTCGCCGCAGCCGACGACGCGGATGGGCTGGCTCTGTACGTCGACGCCCCGCTCGGCGAAGTGACGCTGCACCGAGACCCAGGCCCCCTTGGCGGTGATGCCCATCGCCTTGTGGTCGTAACCCTGGCTGCCACCGCTCGCGAAGGCGTCGCCCAGCCAGAAGCCGCGCTCCAGCGCCAGCGCATTGGCGACGTCGGAGAAGGTTGCGGTGCCCTTGTCGGCGGCGACCACGAAATAGGGGTCCTCACCGTCCAGCACGCGCACGCCATCCGGGTGCACCACCGCGCCCTCGACGATATTGTCGGTGATCGACAGCAAAGCGCGGATGAACACGCGGTAGCTTTCCTTGCCCTCGGCGGCCCAGCCGTCGCGGTCGGTGACCGGCGACGGCAGCTGCTTGGGATAGAAACCGCCCTTTGCGCCGGTCGGCACGATGACCGCATTCTTCACCCGCTGCGCCTTCATCAGGCCCAGGATTTCGGTGCGGAAGTCGTCGCGACGATCCGACCAGCGAAGGCCGCCACGCGCCACCGGCCCGGCGCGCAGATGGATGCCCTCGACGCGCGGGGAGTAAACCCACACCTCACGCCACGGCAGCGGCGCGGGCAGCCCCGGAATCCGGTGGCTGTCCAGCTTGAACGCCAGCGCTTCCTTGCCCGCCTCGGCAAAGGCGTTGGTGCGCAGCGTGGCGGCGATCATGTCGCGGAAGCTGCGCAGGATACGGTCGTCGTCGATCGCCGACACCGCATCCAGCCCGGCCGTGATCGCCGCATCGGCGGCGGCGATATCGCCCTTCGCCTTCGGGTCATGCGCGGCGGTGAACCGCTCGATCAGCGCGGTGGCGAGCTTGGGCGCGCGGCGCAGGGCATCGACCACGGTGGTGAGGCCATAGGGCAGCCCCGCCTGGCGCAGATAGCGGAACCACGCACGGAACAGCACCACCGCCTGCGGGCTGAGGCCGACATCGACGATCAGGCGGTTGAACGCGTCATTCTCCGCCTTGCCCTCCAGCACGGCGGCGATCGCACCCTCCAGCACCGCCGCGCCCTTGGGCTCGGTGGTCGCCTCGGTCTCGACGATGAAGTCATGGACGAAGGGATCGGCCTCGTCGCGCAGCCGGGTCGGCAGCTCGCCGATCACGCGGAAGCCGAAATTCTCCATCACCGGCACCGCGTCCGACAAGGGCAGCGCGCCGTTCAGCTTGTAGATCTTCAGCTGGCGATCCTGCCCCGGCTGGACCGGGAAGAGGCGGACCGATCGGCTCGATTCATTCTCCAAGGACGCCAGGCGCAGAATGTCGGCGGCGGCTTCCGACGCATCGCTGACATTGCGGTAATTGGTCGGGAAGCCATTGGCCCAGCGCAGCGCCAGACGCGCGGCACGCGGGGCGGGCACCTGCTCGGCCAGCGCCGCCTCGACGTCGGGCATCCAGCCGCGCACCATCTTGCGCAGCCGCTCGGACAGCGCCGCCGTATCGGGCAGGCGGCCGTCCTGGCGCAGGTCGATCGTATAGCGGATCAGCGCGACGACGCCGTCCTCCAGCGCGATCGACCAGTTGAGCAGCGAGCCGTTCGCCGCCTCGCCCAGCATCTCGCCGATCGCCACGCGCCGCGCGGTGGTCAGTTCGTCGCGGGGCAGCCAGACGAACGCGAACAAATGCCGCTGCAACACGGAGCGGATCAGCACCAGCTCGGGGCGCGGCCGGTCGGCCAGCGACATGGCGGTCAGCGCCAGCTGCTCCAGCGCCTCGGCCGGGAAGGCGGTCACCAGATCATGCGGCAGCGCGGTCAACGCATGGGTCAGCGCCTTGCCGGTATGGCCGCGCGGATCGAAACCGAACTTGGCCTGCAGTGCGGCGAGCCGCGTGCGCAGCACCGGGACCTCATGCGGCGGGCTGGCCAGCGCGGCGCTGGTCCACAGCCCGGCATGGATCGACAGGCCGACGACGCGGCCCGCTTCCATCACCGGCACCAGCACCAGGTCCAGCGGCACCGAGCGATGCACGGTCGAGATCGCGTTGGACTTGAGCAGCAGCGGCGCCGCCCCGCCCTCGACGAAATAGTCGAGCGCGCGCTGGCGCGACGTGTCGGCGAGCAGCGGCACCTTGTGCGGCGTCCGCGCCACGCCCAGCGCGGGCGCGTCGCGGCCATCCTCATACCATTTCTCATGACCCAGCAGCGTCAGCTTGCCGCCCAGGAACCACAGGAGGAGCGCCGCGCCCTCGCCATTCTTCTCGCCCAGCGTCGTCGCATCGGCAGCCAGCGCGTCCTGCAACCCCGACCAGTCCGCGACGGCGGCCCGGACATCGGCCAGCACGGCGCGCAGATCGTCGACCAGCCCGCGCCGGTCCCGCGCATCGGCGCGTTCCATTTCCAGATAGATGAAGGATTCGGACTTTCCGCCCGTGCCGATCGCCTGAAGCTGGCCTTCGGCATCGCGGGTCACGGGCAGGACGGGGTGGATCACGCGGTCGATCGCAATGCCGTCCGCGCCGACCATCGCCGCGATCGAATCGACCAGGAAAGGCATGTCGTCATTGACGATGGCCAGACGCATCCGGCGGTGCGTGTCGTCGCCCGACATCGGCTCCAGCGCGATCGACGGTTCTCCCGGCGCGCGCTGTTGCGCCACCCCGGCGACGAAGGCCGCTGCGGCCGCCACCTCCGCGGGGCCGAACCCCTGCAACTCCGCCGGAAGGGCGCCCTGGGTCAGCCGCGCGGCAATCGCGTCGGCCATCGGATGCGACATATTCGGTGCCATGGCGGTAAGTCCTAGGCCGGGCTTTCGCGCCGCTCAACCCTTTGCCGGCAGAGAAAAGATGTTGCGCCGCAGCGCAACTTTCAGTGCGAGGCGCGCAATACCCTGTCGGCCAGCTCGTCGTCGCCAACGACCGATCCGGTGACCGCCATGCCCCCGTCCGTCGCCACATGCCCCGCCAGCACAACCGCCGTGCCGGGCTCCGCGCCGGTGGCAAAGGCGATATGAGCCAGAATATCCGGCGCCTCCGCCCTCAGGCGCGGGGAATTGGGTCGCCCCTCGGCCCACAGACCCGCTGTGGCCTCCGGTGATACAGGCACCGCCCGGTCGCCCAGCGAATCCAGCAGCGCCGAATCGAGCGTCGCCTGCAGCAGCGGGTCGGCCAATTCCTTCCAACTGACGACGCCGTGCACGAAATCGATCATCAGCCCGTCGGAAGAATAGGGCAGCAGGATGCCGCGATAGAGCGTGGTGCGACCACGCGTATTGATGAATTCGGCCTCGAACCCGGCCGGCACCTGATCGATCACGATCTGGCTGCAATGCCCGGTCATGCGAGCGAGCAGCGAGCGCTCGGGCAGGTCGACGATCCGCTCAGGCCGATGGTCCAAATCGCATTCGTCGCGCAGCGCACTGCCGATATAGGCGATGACGGGGTCGGTCCGGCTCCCCCGGAAATCGAGCAGCACCGAATTGGCGGCAAAGTCGCCGATCGCCCCGGGGTCGAGCGACCGGATGAGCGGAAACCGCGCACCATCCAGCAAGGAGGCCCAGTGATGATAGGCGCGCGCATGCAGCCGCCGCTCGCGCCCTGCCAAGCTCGACAGGGCATCCTCCGGCCCGTCGACCGCCGCCGAATCGACGGCAACACCGCCCGTCGGCGCGGCGGCTGGCCCCGAAGGGCTGTTCATGACGGTCTTTCTGGCCATGGTCCCACCCTACGCCTGCCGTAGTTAACCCTCCGTAAAGAGCGAAGGCGCTTGCCAGCCCCCCACCAACCTGTTAAGCGCGCCCACCTCGACCGGATACCAGCCGGTTCGACCGATGATGGGCCGCTTTAGCTCAGCTGGTAGAGCATCGCATTCGTAATGCGGGGGTCACAGGTTCGAGTCCTGTAAGCGGCACCATCCCGAAATCGTCAAAAAACCAGCGTTTACGAACGGCTTAGGCCACGGTTCGGCGATACGGTTTGTCATCACGGCTTACCCGATGATGGCCAGCCAATGGCGAGATGATACAGGATTTGTATCACTCGTTGTATCACTCCACCGGCCAAGTCCCACGGCTGGGCAAAGACGATGGCGCGCAAACAGGCGTTCACCGACAAGGCGATTCTCTCCCTTCATGCTGGCAAGCTGTCAGACCCCGTAACGGCTGGGCTGTCAGTCGAGGCCAAGGCAGGCACCCGGACATGGCGCTACTATCGACGGTTGAAGGGATCGGCGGCGCTGATCCGGCTGACTCTCGGCACATATCCCGCACATGGGCTGTCAGACGCCCGCACATGGGCTGACAGGCTCAACGAGCAGGTCGAGGCGGGTATTGACCCACGCGAAGCGGAACGGGCTTCTACGGCGGCGCTACAGGCACGGACAATGACCGTAGGCGAGGCGTGGGCGTTATACTGGTCAGATACCATGAAGGGCACCCGGCGCGTCCTCAAGCCTCGCACACTGGCTGATAAGCGTGGGGTATGGACCGGCGACATTGAACCCACCTTGTCGGCGGCGGCGCTCAACGAGGTGACGGCGGACGACTTATGGGCGCTGGTTGAGCGCAAAGGCGAGACGGCACCTGTCCGGGCCAATAGGCTGGCAGGCGAACTCAAGGTCATGTGGGCATGGTTTGCATCGCGCGCAGGCCAGCGCGCTGGAATCCGTATCGACAACGATCCCACCGCCAGCCTGTCGGCGCGCTACTTCGCGCAATCGCCGGGGCGGCGGCGCATCCTGACCGACGAAGAAATCGGCTGGTTCCTCGCTGCTGTAGCGGTGCAGGGCGCGTCCTACATGCGCGCGCTTACGCTCATGCTGTTGACCGGCTGCCGTTTCAGCGAGGTCGTCGAGGCACCGCTATCCGAGTATCGCGGCGGCGTGTGGACGATCCCCGGCGAACGCACGAAGAACGCGCAGCCTCACGCCGTTGCGCTGGGCACATGGGGCCGCGAACTGTTCGAGCAGGCCAAGGGGCATTGGCTGGCACCGAACGCCACCGGCAAGGCACTGGTCGAGCGGCGCAACTGGTATCGTGTCAGGGATCGTGTCCACGCCCGCATGGAACGGCTGGCAGGCCGGTCGCTGGAACGGTGGGGCTATCACGATTTGCGCCGCACGATGCGGTCGAACACCTTCCGGCTCGGCATTGCCTACGAAGTGGCGGAAGCCATGCTCAATCACGCCAAGCAGGGACTGGAACGGCGCTATGATGTGGCAGACCTGTCCAGCTATACCCGCGAAGGGTTCGCCGCATGGGAGGCGCATGTGCGCTCGCTGACCTGATCCTCACCGAAAGATATGACGGTATCGGCGGTAGCCCCGGCGGGTTCGATCATTGGCGGAGCGGCGGCGTCGCCACCGCCCCCCAGCCGAATTTTCGATTTGTCAGAATGTAACTTTGAGCGCGCGTCACTACACGCGCAGCGGAACACCGGTAATGAACACGCGATTGGCGGCATCCTGCACGCCTAAGCGGGTAAGCTCAGCAACAAAGGCTTGTGCTATCGGGTAGGCATCTACTGAGGGGCCTACTAGGGTCCAAACCCAAT
>NZ_LDTE01000073.1 GCF_001476905.1 Sphingomonas sanguinis
TTTGGGCGCGGCGAGGACGTCGCCAGCGTGCTGGCAGATGCGCGCGCCACACTGACCGCGGCCGGGTTCGAGGTCGATTATCTCGAGCTGGCCGATGCCGAGACGCTGACGCCCCATGGTTCCGGCGACACCGCCCCCGACCGCCCCCGCCGCTTGCTGGCCGCCGCCCGGATGGGATCGACCCGACTGATCGATAACATCGCTGTCATGGACGGTTAATCGATTAACCAATTTGTGACCGTTCTGGTCATATGTCTAGCCTTGCGGACAACAGGGGTCCGTAAGGAGGGCAGGACATGGCTAACAGCAGCAAGAGCGCGCATTTCCTGATGGAAAGCCGCCTCGCCGATCAGCGGGTGACCGATGACGGCGCGACGATGTACGATCTGGGGGTCGCCTATTCGACCGGATCGGGTGGGATGCGCCTGGACCTGATCGAGGCGCACAAATGGTTCAACCTGGCCGCGGTCGCGGGTTTCCTGCCTGCACAGATCGCGCGGGCCGAAGTGGCCAGCGACATGACCGCCCGAGAGATCGCCGAGGCACAGCGTCAGGCGCGGGCTTTCCTGCACGGTACGATGCAGCATATGCGCGCGGCCTGAATCGTCTTCATGACCGCGCGCTGACCAACCCCGGCGGGGGAGGCCGGGATCAGTCTTCGCTCGTGTCCTTCACGGCCGTCTTCTTGGCAGCCGCTTTCTTCGGTGCCGGTTTCTTCGCGGGTGCCTTCTTGTCCCCCGCTGCCTTTGCCGTCTTGGCGGGCGCCTTCTTGGCCGCAGCCTTCTTCGCCGGCTTCTTGCGCGCCGGAGCGGCCGCCGCCCGCGCGTCGATCAACTGCGCCGCTTCTTCCAGCGTCAGCTGATCCTTGTCGACCGTCTTGGGAATGGTCGCGTTCGTCTCGCCGTCGGTGACGTAAGGGCCGTAGCGCCCTTCCATCAACTTGATCTCCGCCTCGGTACGCGGATGCTTGCCCAGCACCTTCAGCGGTTCGCGCGAGGCGGTGCCGCGCGCGGCGCGCCCGCCACCCGCCGCCGCCTCGGCCAGCTTAACCACGGCGGCGTTCATGCCCGTTTCGAACACATCGGCGGTCGAGGTCAGCCGCGCATATTTGCCCGCATGCGCCAGATAGGGGCCATAGCGGCCGATCGACGCGGTGATCGGCTCGCCCGTCTCCGGGTGGTTGCCGATGGTGCGCGGCAGGCTGAGCAGTTTGAGCGCCCATTCCAGGTCGAGATCGACATCCTTGGGGATGGAGGCGCGCTTGGCGTCCTTGCCCTCGCCCAGCTGGATATAGGGGCCGAATCGCCCTGACTTGCGCTCGACCGGAAGGCCGGTTTCGGGGTCCTGGCCCAGCGTTTCGGGGCCCGAATCTTCACCAGCGCCTTCGCTGCCTTGCGCGAATCGGCGGGTATATTTGCATTCGGGATAGTTGGAGCAGGCGATGAACGCGCCGAACCGCCCGCCACGCAGCGCCAGCTTGCCCTCGCCGCAATTGGGGCAGAGGCGCGGGTCCGACCCGTCCGCCTTTTCGGGGAAGAGATAGGGCGCGAGGAACTGGTCCAGTTCGGCGGTGATCGCCGAGGGCTGCTGCTCCATCACTTCCGAGGTGCGCGGCTTGAAGTCGCGCCAGAAGGCGTCGAGCACCGCCTGCCACTGGGCGCGGCCGCCGGACACGTCGTCCAGCTCCTCCTCCAGCTCGGCGGTATAGTCGTAGCCGACATATTTCTCGAAGAAGCGCTCGAGGAACGCCGTCACCAGTCGCCCGCTCTCCTCGGCGAAGAAGCGGTTCTTCTCGACGCGGACGTAAGAACGGTCCTTCAGCGTCTTGATGATCGAGGCATAGGTCGATGGACGTCCGATGCCGAGTTCCTCCATCCGCTTGACCAGCGACGCCTCGGAGAAGCGCGGCGGCGGCTGGGTGAAGTGCTGTTCGGCCTTGACCTCCTTCTTGGCGGGGGCATCGCCCTCGCGCAGGCGGGGGAGGCGGCGCGCCTCTTCGTCCTGGCTGTCGTCCTGGCCTTCTTCATAGAGCGCCAGATAGCCGGGGAAGAGCACGACCTGGCCGGTGGCGCGCAAGACATGGCGACCGGTGCCGTCTGCCATGTCGATGGTGGTGCGCTCCATCCGCGCCGAGGCCATTTGGCTCGCCAATGCGCGCTTCCAGATCAGGTCGTAGAGACGGCCATGATCGCCCGAACCGGCACGATCGCGCGAGAAATCGGTCGGGCGAATCGCCTCGTGCGCTTCCTGCGCGTTCTTCGCCTTGGACTGGTACATGCGCGGCTTGTCGGGGACGTAGGAGGCGTCATAGCGCTCGGCCACGGCTTTCCGCGCCGCCGAGATGGCCGAGCCGTCCATCTGGACGCCATCGGTACGCATGTACGTGATCGCGCCATCCTCATAGAGCTGCTGCGCGATCCGCATCGTGTGATCGGCCGAGAAGCCCAGCTTGCGCGCGGCCTCCTGCTGCAGGGTCGAGGTGGTGAAGGGCGGCGGCGGGTTGCGGGTCGCAGGCTTGGTCTCGACCGACTGAACCTGGAAACGGCCCGCCTCGACATCGGCCTTGGCACGCTTGGCGTCGCCTTCATTGCCGATCGACAGGCGATCGAGCTTCTTGCCCTCCCACTGGACCAGGCGCGCGACGAAGGGGGTGCCGTCCTGCTCCATATCGGCCGTCACCGACCAATATTCCTGGGGCTTGAAGGCTTCGATCTCGCGCTCGCGGCTGACGATCAGGCGCAGCGCCACCGACTGGACGCGGCCTGCCGACTTCGCACCGGGCAGCTTGCGCCACAGTACCGGCGACAGGGTGAAGCCGACCAGATAGTCGAGCGCGCGGCGCGCCCGGTAGGCGTCGATCAGGTCGGTATCCAGTTCCCGCGGATTCTGCATCGCGTGCAGGATGGCGGGCTTGGTGATCGCGTTGAACGTCACCCGCTCCACCTTGTCGGGCAGCGCCTTGCGGTTCTTCAGAACCTCCTGCACATGCCACGAAATCGCCTCGCCCTCGCGATCCGGGTCGGTGGCCAAGATCAGACGGTCGGCCTTCTTCGCCTCGTCGGCGATCGCCTTCAGCTGGCGTGCCTTGTCCGCGTAATTCTCCCACTCCATCGCGAAATTCTGGTCGGGATCGACCGAGCCGTCCTTGGGCGGTAGGTCGCGGACGTGACCATAGCTGGCGAGGACGCGGTAGTCCGAACCCAGATATTTCTCGATGGTTTTCGCCTTGGCGGGCGATTCGACGATGACGAGTTGCATTGGGCCTAACTAGGAAGTCTCACACGTACGTGCGAGAGTGGAGGGGAAGGTCGGGAGGCGTCAAGTCGGTGCCGTCGCGGTCGATGTCATCGCCCATCCGCCGTCGCGCCGCATAGGCGCAGGCCCAGAAGGCGGGGGTCAGTATCGCCCAGACCGACAGGAGCAGGTCGGCCACCGCCAGGCTAGTAGGGCTGTCGAAGCTCGGGATCAGGGCCGCCATCGCAACAACGGCCAGCACGGCCAGAAAGGGGGCCACGGCGAGCAGGACGAGGCCGACGAACGACGCAAGATAGGGTCGTGTCAGGGCCCAGCTTCGCCGCATGGCCGCCACGACCGGCAGCCGCTCGGCCGCCAGCGCAGGCAGCGCCAGGCTCCAGAGCGCGAGCAGCAGGACGCCCGGCACGATCAGCAGCGCCAGGCCGATCGCGACGGCCAGGAACATCAGCAGGTCGAGCAGGAACGCGCCCGGATACCGTCCATCGGTGGGACGGTCCTCGGGCTGGTCGGGATGGGTCAGCCCGGCGTGCGACAGCGCGCGAAAGGTGACCAGCAACTGGAGATACAGCGTCACCAGTCCCAACAGGCTGCTCAGCCGCGTCCAGTCGCCGGGGGCATATTCCATCGCGATCTGCGGCACCGCGTCGATCGCAATCATCGCGGCGATGAAGCCCGGCTGCGCTTGCACGAAGGCAAAGGTGTCGGCGAGGATGCGGCGGGGGGCGAGGTCGTCAGTCTTCATGGCGTCCCGGTCTTTCGGCCCTGTTCTCCGTGAGGCGGAGATAACGAAGCACGTCCTGATCGCGATAGTGTGGCCGATCATGCGGGCGATAACCCAGCTTTTCCGCCAGCCGGATGGATTCGCGATTGCCGGGTGAGATCATGCACTGGGTCGCGGGCGGCGCATGATGTTCGTCCATCCAGCGATGCGCGGCGGCGGCGGCCTCATGGGCATAGCCCTTGCCTTGCGCGGCGCGGGTAAAGACCCAGGCGGCCTCCGGCATGGTGTCCAGCCTGGTCGCGACCTCGCGGCGGAAATCCATGAACCCGGTCTCGCCGAGATACTGGCCGGTCGTCCGATCCAGAACGGCGAACAGCCCGTGGCCGAACACCGACCAATGGCCGATGAAGCGCAACAGCCGCATCCACGCCTCCTCGCCGGTCATCGGCGCCCCGGCATGGCGAACCACCACCGGATCGGCGACCATCGCGGCATAGGCGTCGTAATCCGCGACCGTGTAGGGGCGCAGGGTCAGGCGTTCGGTCTGGATCATGTCAGCGCCACCCGCCCGCCCGCATGGCGTTCCAGCCGTCCGGCCAGTTCCAGTTCCAGCAGGATCGTCTGGACGATGGCGGGAGGGCGGCCGCTCTGGCGGATCAGTTCGTCGACGCTCACCGCCACCGGGCCGAGCAGGTCGGTCACGCGCGTGCGATCGGCATCGCTCGCCTCTTGCGGTGGCGGTGGCGTGTAGGGACTTTCGGGCGCGCGGACCATGCGGGCATCGATGGGGCGAATCTGTTCGAGGATATCGGCGGCCGACTGGATCAGCGTCGCGCCCTCGCGGATCAGCATGTTGCACCCCTGCGCGCGCGGATCGGCGGGGTGACCGGGGACCGCCATCACCTCGCGCCCCGCCTCGCCCGCCAGCCGCGCGGTGATCAGCGAGCCGGAGCGCGGCGCGGCCTCGACCACGACGGTCCCTTGCGCCAGCCCTGCGATGATCCGGTTGCGCGAGGGGAAGTGGCGCGCCAGCGGCTGGGTGCCCGGCGGCTGTTCGGCGATCAGCAGGCCGCGTGTCGCGACCTCCTCCTGCAAGCGGGCGTTTTCGGGCGGGAAGGCGATGTCGATGCCGCTGGCGATGACGCCGATCGTGCCGCCCTCCAGCGCGCCGATATGCGCCGCCGTATCGATGCCGCGCGCCAGGCCCGAGGTGACAGGCACGTGCTGCGCCGCGAGGTCCTGCGCCAGCCCGCGCGCGAAACGGCATGACGCGGCCGAGGCGTTGCGCGCCCCGACCAGCGCCACGCCGCCGCGCTGCGCCAGCCCGATGTCGCCGCGGATGATCAGCGCAGGCGGGGCGGTGTCGAGTTCTGCCAGCAGCACGGGATAATCGGCCTCACCCAGCAGGACATGACGCGCGCCAAGCCGCGCGACCGCCTCGATCTCGCGCGCGATGACGGCCGGCTCGGCGGCCTTGGGGGCCTCGCCGCCGCCGCGCCGGGCGAGATGGGGCAGGGCGTCGAGCGCGGCCTGCGCCTCGCCGAAACGCGCCATCAACTGCCGCCACGTAACGGGTCCGATGCCGTGCGTCCGCAACAGCCGAAGCTGCGCGAACCGGGCGTCAGTCACGCTTCTTGCCGATACGGGGTTCGGTCCCGGCCAGCAGCCGCTCGATATTCGAGCCGTGCTTCCAGATGACGATCAGCGCCAGCGCGATCAGCAGCAGGACCAGGTCGAACCGGCCCATCACCGCCGCCGCCAGCGGGGCGCTGACCGCCGCCGTCATTCCCGCCACCGCCGAGATGCGCAGAGTGGCGAGCAGGCCCAGCCAGACGACCGCATAGACGACGCCCAGCGGCCAGTAGAGCGCGGTGACGACACCCATCAGCGTCGCGACACCCTTGCCCCCGCGGAACTTCAGCCAGATCGGATAGCAGTGCCCGACGAATGCGGCAGCCGCTGCCAGCACTTCCTCACCGGGCAGCCAGTGCCGGACCAGCAAGACGGCGGCGACACCCTTCAGCATGTCGAGGATCAGCGTCGCTGCGGCCAGGCCCTTGCGGCCGGTGCGCAGCACATTGGTCGCGCCGATATTGCCCGACCCGATGCTGCGCAGATCGCCCGCGCCCGCCGCGCGCGTCAGGATGATGCCGAAGGGAATCGACCCCAGCAGATAGCCGATCAGCAAGGCCCAGGTGGGCGGCCCCCAGATGATTTCGGTCGGCAATAGTCTTCCCCTGTGCTCCGGCACATACATAGAACATCGCGTATGGCCTGTCCAATGCGGGTCGCTCTGGTTTCGGTGCTGCGGGGCGTTTAAGGGGCGGGGATGAGCGATGCGCGTCCCATCCTGTTCTTCGATTCCGGCGTCGGCGGACTGTCGATCGCGGGGCCTGCACGCGCCGCCCTGCCGACCGCGCCCTTCGTCTATGTCGCGGACAGTGCGGGCTTTCCTTATGGCGAGAAAACCGAGGCGGAGATTGCGGGCCGGGTGCCCGCGCTGCTCGGGCGGCTGGCGGAGCGGTATCGGCCGCGCCTGATCGTGATCGCGTGCAACACGGCCTCGACCATCGCATTGCCCGCCGTGCGCGCGGCGCTCGACCTGCCTGTCGTGGGGACGGTGCCCGCGATCAAACCGGCGGCGGTGATGAGCAAGACTCGTGCGATCGGCGTGCTCGGCACCCGCGCGACGGTGCGCCAGGCTTATGTCGACGATCTGGCGGCGCGCTTTGCGGGCGATTGCCGGGTGATCCGGCACGGCTCGGCCGAGCTGGTGGAACTGGCCGAGGCGAAGCTGCGCGGCGAGTCGCTGTCCCCTGCGGCGTTTGCGGCGGTGCTGGACGGGCTGTTCGGGCAGGAGGGGGGCGAATCGATCGATGTCGTCGTCAACGCCTGCACCCATTTTCCGCTGGTCGAGGCGGAACTGGCGGCGGCGGCGCCCCATGCGGTGCGCTTCGTCGATGGCGGGCCGGGCATCGCGCGGCGGATCGCGTTTCTGACACAAGGCCAGGACTGGCCCGACTCGGTGGCCGAGGGGGTGGCGGTATTCACGCGACTCGGCGATCGCGAAGAGGCGCTTCGGCCGGGACTGGCGGCGCGCGGCTTCACGCGGATCGAGGCGCTTTAGCCTCTCGGCGCTCGGCCTGGGCGCAAGGGATACGGAACTCTTCGATCCTTGGGACAATATGTCCACCATGATCGATCACAGTAACCACCGATCTCCCCTCGATTCCTTTACCGGATCGTCCTACATTCCCGTTCCATGAGCATCGAGGGCACGGACGCGCGCGTGGATTATTCCCGCGTCTTCACCCAGGCGATCGACCGCCTGCACGCCGAGGGACGTTACCGCGTCTTCATCGACATCCTGCGCAACAAGGGCATGTTTCCCAATGCGCGGTGCTTTGCCGGGCATAACGGACCCAAGCCGATCACCGTCTGGTGCTCCAACGACTATCTGGCGATGGGGCAGCATCCGAAGGTCATCGCCGCGATGGAGGAAGCGCTCCACGACGTCGGCGCTGGCTCGGGCGGCACGCGTAACATTGGCGGCAACACCCATTATCATGTCGATCTGGAGGGCGAACTCGCCGACCTGCACGGCAAGGAAGCGGCGCTGCTCTTCACCAGCGGCTATGTCTCCAACGAGGCGACGCTGGCGACCTTGGCCAAAATCCTGCCGGGCTGCGTGATCTTTTCCGATGAACTCAACCACGCCTCGATGATCGCGGGCATCCGCAATTCGGGCTGCGAGAAGCAGGTCTTCCGCCACAACGACCTGGCGCATCTGGAAGAGCTGCTGGCGGCGGCCGATCCGGGCGTCCCGAAGCTGATCGCGTTCGAGAGCGTCTATTCGATGGAGGGCGATGTCGCCCCGATCGCGGCGATCTGCGACCTGGCGGACAAGTATAACGCGCTGACCTATCTCGACGAGGTGCATGCGGTCGGCATGTACGGCGCGCGGGGCGGCGGCATCTCGGAGCGCGACGGCGTGGCGCACCGGTTGACGGTGATCGAGGGCACGCTGGGCAAGGCGTTCGGCGTGATGGGTGGCTATATCGCGGCCGATCGGATGATCGTTGACGTGATCCGCTCCTATGCGCCGGGGTTCATCTTCACGACCTCGCTGTCGCCGGTGTTGGTCGCGGGCGTGCTGGCGAGCGTGCGCCACCTGAAGCAGAGCTCGGTCGAGCGCGAAGGCCAGCAGGCCGCCGCCGCCAAGCTGAAGGCGATGATGACCGAGGCGAACCTGCCCGTCATGCTGGGCGAGACGCATATCGTGCCCGTGATGGTCGGCGATCCGGTCAAGGCCAAGAAGATCAGCGATATCCTGCTCGCCGAATATGGTGTATACGTCCAGCCGATCAATTATCCGACCGTCCCGCGCGGCACCGAGCGCCTGCGCTTCACCCCCGGCCCCGCGCATGACGAGGCGATGATGGCCGAACTGGTATCGGCGCTGGTCGAGATCTGGGAGCGGCTCGAGTTGAAGATGGCAGCGTAAGGGGGCCACCACTGTTTCGCTTTCCGACTCGCGTCTTACCTTGCTTCTACCCCGGCGAAGGCCGGGGCCCAGGTGCGGCGAAGCTGGAGGCGCGCGAAACGATGCTATCAGCCATATGGTAACTGGACCCCGGCCTTCGCCGGGGTGGTGTGAATGTACATTGGGGGCGGCGCGCTTAGTCGAGCGAGATCGCGGCGTTGCTTCCCGGCACAGCCAATGGTGCGCCAAACCGCACCGTGTGGACGCTGCTATAGTCGCCCTCCACCGGATCGGCATAGACGTGGACGACGCGGCGCACCCCGTCGATTACCCAATAGGTCGGGATGTTCGCCTGGGCGTAGAGCATCCGCTTGACCCCCATGTCGCGGCTTTGCGTCGTCTGGGCGATCTCGACCACCATCAGAACATCGTCTGGCGTCAGGAAGCGGTTCTCGGCGATCGGCTGGCGCAGTAGTGCGGCATCACAGGCGACGACCGTCGAGTCGTCGATAACAAGACCGGTTTCACCCAAGACAAGCGCGACGCCCAAGGCCTGAGCGAGATGGAACACGACATTGGCCTGCGCGGCAGCATGGCACCCCATGGGCGGGTTCATCCGTTCCAGCTCCCCGGCGATGAGTTCGACCTTCATGCCCTCGAACGCGCCGCTCTCGACCATGCGCAGGAACTCGGCGCTGGTGAAGCGCGCTCGATTATCCGGGGAAAGGCGGGCCAGTTGGTTCACGGTCGCGATCCTATCATGGCGACGATAGCGAGCCTAGCCGCGCCTCACTTCTTGCAATAGCCCTCGCCCGACTTCACCGTCAGGCAGTCGGTCTTGCCCGCTAGATACTTCAGCCCCGTGGCATCGCCATTGGTCGGGCGCAGCGTTTCGCGGACGCCGTTTCGCTCGAACACGATCCTGTCGCCGACCTGCTCGCCCCGGAACTCGCCCTTGTTGTCGAGGTCCCACTGCATCTCCATGCGGTAACGGCCCGGCGTCGCGGCGTGCTTGATGGTCAGGTACATGCCCTCCACCCCGACATAGCGGCCGACATAATCGGGGGCCTTTTGCTTGGGCAGGCCGGTAAAGGTCGCGCCGTCCCCCGCCGGGCCTGCCGTGGCGGCTGCGGTGGGCGTGTTCGTCGCGGCGGCGGCATTCTTCACCTCCTCGGGCGTCTCGCGCGAGCAGGCGGTCAGGGCGGAGAGGGCGGCGAGGATCATGATGCGCTTCATGGCGCGCAAAACCCCTCAACCCTGGTGCACGTTCCGTTACGCGAAGGGGTAGCCATTCGCCCTGCGCGCGCGTAAAGGCGCGGGCATTCCATTCGACCCTGTCAGGAGCGCCCGTCCCATGCGCATCGCGATCGCATCCGATCATGCCGCCGTCTCGTTGAAGACCGTGCTGGCGGACTGGCTGCGCGAACAGGGGCATGAGGTGCTGGACCTGGGCACCGACGGCACGGCGAGCGTCGACTATCCCGATTTCGGCCGCGCGATCGGCGAGGCGCTGGCCGATGGCCGGGCCGAACGCGGCGTGGCGTTGTGCGGCTCGGGCATCGGCATCTCGATCGCGGCCAACCGCAACCCCGCCTGCCGCTGCGCGCTGGTGTCCGAGCCGCTCTCGGCCGCGCTTGCCCGCCAGCATAACGACGCCAACGCCATCGCCATGGGCGCGCGTGTCATCGGCGAGGAAATGGCCAAGGCCTGCCTCGACACATTCCTGTCCACCCCGTTCGAGGGCGGACGTCATCAGCGCCGTGTCGACATGCTGTCCACGGCCCCCGCCCAGAATTGAACGCCAAGGATACCGCCCCATGAGCATTAATGACGTCCAGCCCGCCGGTTTCTTCACCCGCACCCTGGCCGATGCCGATCCCGCCGTCTTCGCCGGTGTCGCGCACGAGCTGGAACGCGAGCAGACGCAGATCGAGCTGATCGCCTCCGAGAACATCGTCTCCAAGGCGGTGATGGAGGCACAAGGGTCGGTCTTCACGAACAAATATGCCGAGGGCTATCCGGGCAAGCGCTATTATCAGGGCTGCGCGCCGTCGGACGAGGTCGAGCAGCTGGCGATCGACCGCGCCAAGCAGATTTTCGGCTGCGACTTCGTCAACGTCCAGCCGCATTCGGGCGCGCAGGCGAACGGTGCGGTGATGCTGGCGCTGGCCAAGCCCGGCGACACGATCATGGGCCTGTCGCTCGACGCCGGTGGTCACCTGACCCATGGCGCGAAGGCGGCGCTGTCGGGCAAGTGGTTCAACGCGGTCCAGTACGGCGTCGACCCCGAGACGCACCTGATCGACTATGACGAGGTGGCCCGCATCGCGCGCGAGAGCCAGCCCAAGATCATCATCGCGGGCGGCTCGGCCTATCCGCGCGTCATCGACTTCGCCAAGTTCCGCGCCATTGCGGACGAGGTCGGCGCGTACTTCATGGTCGACATGGCGCATTTCGCGGGCATCGTCGCGGGTGGCCTGCACCCGACCCCGTTCGGCCATGCGCATGTCGTGACCACCACCACGCACAAAACGCTGCGTGGGCCCCGTGGCGGCATGATCATGACCAATGACGAAGCGATCGCGAAGAAGATCAACTCGGCGGTCTTCCCCGGCCTTCAGGGCGGCCCGCTGATGCACGTCATCGCCGCCAAGGCGGTCGCGTTCGGCGAGGCGCTGCAGCCCGAATTCAAGACCTATATCGCGGCGGTCGTCGAGAATGCCCGCACGCTGGCCGCGACGCTAAAGGCGCGCGGGGCGAACCTGGTCGCGGGCGGCACCGACACGCATCTGGCGCTGGTCGACCTGACCCCGCTGGGCATCACCGGCAAGGATGCCGATGAGGCGCTGGAGCGGGCGGGCATCACCTGCAACAAGAACGGCATCCCCAACGATCCGCTGCCCCCGATGAAGACCAGCGGCATCCGTGTCGGCTCGCCCGCCGGGACCACTCGCGGCTTTGGCGTCGCGGAGTTCGAGCAGATCGGCCATATGGTCGCCGATGTGCTCGATGGTCTGAAGGCCAAGGGCGAACATGGGGACCCCGAAGTCGAGGCGAACGTTCGTGCCCGTGTGCGTGAGCTTTGCGCACGCTTTCCGATCTATCAGGGATAAGTCTGAATGAGCAGCTTTGAAGACAAGATCAACGCGGTGCCGGAAACGGTGAAGAACACGCCGGGCCTGGGCAAGTCGATGGCCAAGTGGGCGGCTCTTGGCGCGGTGATCGCCATTCCGCTGCCCTTCACGATGCCGCTGGGTGCGGTGGCCGGCGCCACCTACGCCTATTGGAAACGCGATAAGAAGAAGATCTGAATGCGCTGCCCCTTTTGCGGCCATGAAGACAGTCAGGTAAAGGACAGCCGCCCCACCGAAGATGGGGCGGCGATCCGCCGCCGCCGCCAGTGCGAGGGCTGCGGCGCGCGCTTCACGACGTTCGAGCGCATCCAGTTGCGTGAGCTGTTCGTGCTGAAGAGCGAAGACCGGCGCGAGCCGTTCGACCGCGAAAAGCTGCTGCGCTCCATCGCCATCGCCACGCGCAAGCGACCCATCGATCCGGTACGCGTGGAAAAGCTGGTGTCCGGCATCCAGCGCCAGCTGGAGACGAGCGGCGAGGGCGAGGTGTCTTCCAAGCGGATCGGCGAGATGGTGATGGAGGGGCTGAAGGGCCTCGATTCGGTCGCCTATATCCGCTTCGCCAGCGTGTATCGCGAGTTCGGCGAGGCCAAGGATTTCGAGGCCTTTGCCGGAACGGTGGAAGAGGTCGCGCCCAAGGGAGAGTAATCTTCTCCTGAAATGGCACCTCGACCGGTAAAGTCTCTTGCGAACGGCCCCCGAAACGGTCCCTCGCCCGCAAACATACCTCATATGGAGGATGCCAAATCTGCCCGGCACCATCATATCCCCCCGTTATCTGGGGATATGATCAATGCCTGCAAAATCGCGTAATCTGGCCGGTTTGACAGATCCTGCTGCGCCTCACAGGCCGAACGTCGACACCAACCGGTTCCGAATCAAGCGATTTTCTACTTTCGTGAAGATGCTGGAGAGCATCGAGTCGAAAGGGGCGGTCCGTGTATTGGATGTCGGGGGAACCAGGGCCTATTGGGAAGGCTTGCAGGACCATTGGGGCCATATTCCTTTGGAGATCACCCTGCTCAACCTGGATGCCGTGCCAGAGCAGGATGGCCCCTTCCGCATCGTCGCTGGCGACGCCTGTGCCCTGGAATATGGCGATAACGCATTCGATATCGTCCATTCCAACAGCGTGATCGAACATGTGGGCGGGTGGCAGGCGATGATGGCCATGGCGGGCGAAATACGCCGCGTGGCGCCTCGCTATTTCGTCCAGACGCCCGATTTCTGGTTTCCGATCGAGCCCCATTTTCGCAGCGTGTATTTTCAGCTGCTGCCGCAAGGTGTTCGGGCGAGGATGCTGATGAAAGGCAAGCGAGGGCATCGACCCAGGGCGCAGAGCTTTGAAGAGGCGATGGTCAGCATCGAATCGGTCAATCTCCTCACCGCTCCGCAAATGCGGGCGCTCTTCCCGGACGCGACGATCGTCAAGGAGCGGGTGTTCGGCCTGGTCAAATCCCTGATCGCGATTCGATAGCTGGCCGGATCGCACTGGACGCGCCCGATGGAAGCCGCGATATCGCGGACAGAAGGCGGCGCAACCGGCCGCCGCGCCCGGAAAAGCAAAGTGTCCCAGTTGCCATCGCAGTCCCAACCGCCCGTCATCGTCCTGGTTCGCCCGCAACTCGGCGAGAATATCGGCAAGGCCGCGCGCGCCATGCTCAATTTCGGGCTGGTCGAGATGCGCCTCGTCACGCCGCGCGACGGCTGGCCCAATCCGCAGGCGGGCCCTGCCGCGTCCGGCGCGGATATCGTGCTGGAACGGGCCAAGGTCTATGAGAGCGTGGCCGAGGCGGTGGCCGACTGTGCCCAGGTCTACGCCACCACGGTGCGCAAGCGAGGCGTAACCAAGCCGGTGGTGACGCCGGAAGAAGCGGCGCGGGAAATCCATGCCGATACGGTGGGCCGCGCGGCGTTCCTGTTCGGGCCGGAGCGCTCCGGCCTCGAAACCGATGACGTCGCCATCGCGCGCAAGATCGTGACCGTGCCGATCAACCCGGAATTCGGTAGCCTCAATCTCGCGCAGGCGGTGATCCTGATCGCCTATGAATGGTCGAAGGGCATCGCGCTGGCTCAGCCGCCCGAAGTCGAACTGCCCGAGGTCGCGCCGCAATTCGAGCTGGACGGCATGATCGGCCAGTTGGAGGAGATGCTGGAGAATGCGGGCTTCTTCTTTCCGCCCGATCGGACGCCTGCGAGCAAGCGCACCCTGCGCACCCTGCTGACCAAGCCCGGCTGGTCGAGCCAGGAGGTGCGGACCCTGCGCGGTGTCCTGTCGAGCCTGGCGCGGCCGCGTCAGCGATAAGGCCTTATCCCCGCGTCCGGTCGAAGACCGCCAGTTCGTATGCGATCGACCCTTCGACCAGTGTCTCCCAGATTTCGGCGATGACCGTCTCGGGCAGGCCCAGCCGCACCGCTTCGGCGCGCGCCTGATCGATCACCTGGGTCTTGCGGTCCTCGTCGCGCACGCGGTCGCGAGTCGGTTTGATCCGCGCGGCGGCGTCCATATAGGCGAAGCGGCGCGCGAGCAGCGCCACCAGTTCGCGGTCGAGCTGGTCCACCCCGGCGCGAACCTCCGCCATGGTCGTGCAATCGGGTCCGGCGAGTATCTGGGTCATGGGCAAGGGCTCTGCCGGGCGGGGCGGGCGCTGTCCAGTCCGCTCTTCGTGTTGCGCCGCCGCCTTACTTGACTCGCGACCCTCCCTCGTCTAGGCGCGCCGCTTCGCAATTGCCCCCGCATCCCGGTGAAGCGGTGGGCCTGCGCTTGTCCCATAAAGACTGGCATGGTGCGATACCGGGACCAACGTTGTTCGTAGTTGCTAAGGAATACACATGTCGAAGCGTCAGAGCGCGAAGTACAAGCTCGATCGCCGTATGGGCGAGAACATCTGGGGTCGCCCCAAGAGCCCGGTCAACAAGCGTGAATACGGCCCCGGCCAGCACGGCCAGCGTCGCAAGGGCAAGATGTCGGACTTCGGTCTGCAGCTGCGCGCCAAGCAGAAGCTGAAGGGCTATTATGGCGACGTGACCGAGAAGCAGTTCAAGGCCTGCTACCAGGAAGCCGCCCGCATGAAGGGCGATACCTCGCAGAACCTGATCGGCCTGCTCGAGCAGCGTCTGGACATGATCGTGTACCGCGCCAAGTTCGCGCCGACGATCTTCGCTGCGCGCCAGCTGGTCAGCCACGGCCACATCCGCGTCAACGGCGTGAAGTGCAACATCGCGTCGCGTCGCTGCTTCGTCGGCGACGAGATCTCGCTGGGCTCGAAGGCGACCGAAATGGCGCTGGTCATGGAAGCACAGCAGCTCGCCGAGCGTGAAGTGCCCGATTACGTCACCGCCGACGGCAACACCAAGGTCGCGCTGACCCGCATCCCGACCCTGGACGAGGTGCCCTATCCGGTGAAGATGGAACCGAACCTGGTCGTCGAATTCTATTCGCGCTAAGTTTCGGGTCTCTACCGAATACGAAAGGGCGGTCCTTCGGGGCCGCCTTTTTTCGTTATGGGCTCGCTTGCCGGATGGCATGGGGCCGCTCATACTCATGCCCGTGAAAAGGGGAGGGGTATGATGCGCTTAGAGCGGTTTTCAGCCGAATTGAATCATCGGGGATTCACATGGCGGCCGTTTTCTGATTCACGATCCGTGCTGGCAAAGGAGGCTGGCGCGAATGGGTCGAGCTTTATCACGTGATCTGCGGGACCGCGTCGTTGCGGCTGTTGAAGGTGGACTATCATGTCGACAGGCGGCCGACCGGTTCGGCGTCAGCGCAGCAAGCGCGATCCGCTGGCGGCAACTGGTGCTTGTTCACGGCACGCCAGCAGGCAAGGTCCGAGGCGGCGACCGCCGTACGGCGAAGATCGAGGACCATGCAGCCTTTATCCTGGATGCGATCGAGCAGCAGCCTGATCCGACCCTGGCGGAATTGCGGGAGATGCTGGCTGCGCGCGGCGTGACCACGAGCATTGCCACGCTATGGCGCTTCTTTGCCCGGCATGGGATTACGCGCAAAAAAAGACCGGCCACGCGAGCGAGCAGGACCGCCCCGACGTCCTGAAGCGCCGCGAGGAATGGTTTGAGGGCCAGCTCGACCTCGATCCCGACAGGCTGGTCTTCATCGACGAGACATGGGCGTCCACCAACATGGCCCGCCGTCATGGACGATGTCGACGCGGCCAGCGATTGCGTGCCGGCATTCCCTTTGGCCACTGGAAGACCACCACCTTCACGGCCGGTCTGCGCCGCACCGGCATGGTTGCACCCTGGGTGCTCGACGGGCCGATGAACGCCGACGCGTTCCTCACCTATGTAACGCGTGTCCTCGTACCCGAACTGGACTGCGGCGACGTCGTCATCATGGACAACCTGTCGAGCCACAAGACGCCTGCCGTGCGCGCCGCCATCGAGAGTGTCGGCGCAACGCTCCTGTTCCTCCCGCCGTACAGCCCGGACTTCAACCCAATCGAGCAGGCATTCTCCAAGCTGAAGGCGCACCTGCGCAAAGCCGCAGAACGGACCATCCATGGCCTATGGAACGCCATCGGGCGCATCCTCGACCTCTACTCACCACAGGAATGCGCCAACTACTTTGCAGCCTGCGGATATGATGCAGACTGATCGAAAACCGCTCTAGGTTTTGTCGCCATCGGGGCGTTGGTGCTGGCGACCGCCGCGACCGCCGCGACCGCCGCGACCGCCGCGACCGGCCAGACGGGTGAACAGGGACGCTATGCGGATCAACTTCGCGCCATGTTCACCGCCGTGGCGGGCGGCACCTGTCCCGAAAATCTGATGGGCGCGGGGCTGCTCGATGCCTGTCGCCAGCAACTGCCGCAAATGGGCCCTGCGCTGAAGGCCGCCGGTCCGGTCCGGTCGATGGCCTTCGACAAGGCCGAGGACGCCGATGGCCAGCGATACGAGAAATACACCGTAACCTTCACCAATGGCAAACCCACGACCTGGGTCATCGGCGCCCTGAAGGACGGCAAGTTCGAGGCGGTGTATTCCCCAGGCGATTGACAGGCAAACGCCTGGGGTCGTGCAGCGGCAGGACCGCGATCAGAAGCGGACCTGTCGCTCCAGTTGATCCGCACGCAGCGCCGTCTTGGTCACGATGCAGCTGGTATCGATCGTATCGCCATTGATCTTACAGCTGTAATCCCGTTCCCGTATCCAGCGGCGCTGCTGGTCGCGCAGGGCGGTCTTGGCCGCCGGACGTGACGCCAGTTGCCGCATGACCTGCTGATAGGCCTTGTTCAGGCGATCGTCCTGGACGGCCGCTTCGCGCTGGGTACAGACGCCGCTCTGCACGGTGTTGCTTCCGGCGCGGTCCATACAGTTGACATAGGCCGGGGATAGGTTCGGCGATTCCTGCGCGACGGCGGGAGCACCTGCACCGACACCCATCACGGCGGTCACAGCGACAATCCACTTCATCATGCCCTCCTTTTGTGCGGCGTGAACGTCTCATCGACCGCCAAAGTCGCACAACCATTTGTCGTGGCGACGGTTGCAGGATCAGTCCGGCATGGCGGCGAATTTCCGGCTTTGCTGCTGATGGGAAGCGGGATCGGCACAGCCAGCGGTGGCAGCGCCTGCAACGCGTCGCCCTGACGCACAGCACCCCTGTCGGCAAGCTTGCCCCCAGCCACCCTGCCGGGCACAACAGTCGCAAACATCAGGGGAAATCATCATGCGCCGTCTGGTCCTATTGTCCCTCCTCCTCTCTGGCACCGCGATGGCGCAGGACAGGCCCGCCATCTCGGTCGACACGTTGAAGACCGTGACGCAGACGCTCAGTTCCGATGCCTTTGAAGGCCGCGCGCCGACCACCCCGGCCGAGGACAAGACGGTCGCCTATATCATCGACCGCTTCCAGAAGGCGGGCCTGAAACCCGGCAACAAGGGTAGCTGGACCCAGGACGTGCCGATGGTCGAGATTACCGCCAACGACGTCCAGCCCTTTACCGTCAAAGGAAAGGGGGCACCCATTTCGCTCGCCTATCGCACCGACATGGTGGTCGGCACCTATCGCGTGACGCCGCGCATCGATGTGAAGGACAGCGAGCTGGTGTTCGTCGGATACGGCATCACCGCACCCGAAAAGGGTTGGGACGATTATGCCGGGGTCGATGTGCGCGGCAAGACAGTGGTCATCCTGATCAACGACGCCGACTGGCAGACCATGGGCCGTGAAGGACCGTTCGAGGGGCGGGCGATGACTTGGTACGGCCGCTGGCCCTATAAGTTCGAGAATGCCGCCAAGCACGGCGCGGCCGCTGCGCTGATCGTGCACCAGACCGAACCCGCCGCCTATCCCTGGGCGGTGGTCCAATCATCCTGGACCGGGCCGCAGCTCGAACTGGACGAGGCGGGCGACCATCTGGACCAGAGCCAGGTGATCGGCTGGCTGCAGCAACCGGTCGCCGAGCGCATCCTGAAGGCGGCAGGCCGCGACCTCGCCACCCTGACCAAGGCGGCGCAGCAAAAGGGGTTCAAGGCGGTGCCCCTTGGCCTGACCCTTTCGGGCGGCTTCAGCAACACGATCCGGCGACAGGCGTCGAAGAACGTCATCGGCGTCCTGCCCGGCACTACCGAGCCGGGCGATTACGTCCTCTATTCGGCGCATTGGGACCATCTGGGTCGGTGCGACGCGGTGGACGGCGACGATATCTGCAACGGCGCGCTCGACAATGCCAGCGGAGTGGCCGGGCTGGTCGCGCTGGCGGAGGCCCAGGCCAAGGCGGGTCCGGCCAAGCGCTCCATCGCCTTTCTGGCGGTGACGGCGGAGGAAAGCGGTCTTCTCGGCTCGTCCTATTATGCGCAGCATCCGGTCTTCCCGCTGGCGCGGACCGTCGGCGGAGTGAACATGGACGGACTGAATGTGACGGGCCGGTCCAGGGACTTCGTGCTGGTCGGGCAGGGCAAGTCGGAGATCGAGGACCTGGCGAAGAAAATCGTCGCCGCGCAGGGCCGGACGATCAGCGCCGAGCCCAATCCGGAGCGGGGCAGCTATTACCGCTCCGACCATTTCTCCTTCGCCAAGCTGGGCGTACCGATGCTCGACGGCGGATCGGGACAGGACAAGGTGGTCGGCGGCACCGCGGCCGGCAAGGCGGCGGCGGAGGACTATGTCGCGCACCGTTATCACAAGCCCGCCGACCAATATGATCCCCGCTGGGATTGGTCGGGTGCGGTCGAGGATTTGACGGTCTATTATCAATTGGGCAGGACGCTGGCCGACCGGCCGGGCCTGTGGCCCAACTGGTATCCCACCGCCGAATTTCGCGGCATCCGCGATCAAAGCAGGAAGAACGCCCAGTGACGACGTTACATGTGACGACGCCAAACGCGACGACGCCTCCCCCCCCTGAATGGGCTCGGCATGAGGCCGTGTGGATCGGTTTCCCCAGCCATGGCGAGCTGTGGGAAGACGATCTGGAGCCCGCGCGCGAGGAGGTGCTGGCCTTTGCCCGCGCCGTCCATGCGGATGGCCGGGGCGAGCGGGTGATCCTGGTCGCCGCGGATGGCGAGGCGGCCGAGGCCGCACGCCGCATGGCCGGTGACGCCGCCGAGGTGATCGTCCAGCCGTTCGGCGACATCTGGCTGCGCGATACCGGTCCGATCGTGACCGGCGACGGCACCGCGCGTTTGTTCGAGTTCAACGGCTGGGGCGGCAAATACGACCTGCCCGGCGACGACACGGTCGGCGCGCGGCTGGCCGAGGAGCGTGGGCTCGTCGCCACCGCCTGCGGCTGGGTGTTGGAGGGCGGCGCGATCGACGGCGACGGCACCGGTCTGGTCGTGACGACGCGCCAGTGCCTGCTCAACCCCAACCGCAATCCGGGCCTGAGCGAGGAGGCGATCGCCGAGCGGCTGGCCGATGACCTGGGGCTGACCCGGATCGTGTGGCTGGGCGACGGGCTGCTCAACGATCATACCGACGGCCATGTCGACAATCTGGCGCGCTTCGTCGGCCCGAACCGCATCGCCCTGCCCGAAGCGGCCGAGAACGACCCCAATTGGCAGGTCTATATGGCCGCCAAGCGCGACGCCATTGCCGCCGGGCTGGAGGTCGTGCTGATCCCGTCGCCGGGCCGCGTGCTGCGCGACGAAGAGATCGTGCCCGCCAGCTATATGAACTTCTACATCGGCAATGCCGCCGTCGTCGTGCCGCTCTATGGCAGCGAGAACGACGCGGCGGGCGTCGCGGCGATCCAGGCGATCTTCCCCGACCGCGAGGTCATCGGCCTGCGCGCCGACGCCATCCTGACCGGCGGCGGCAGCTTCCACTGCATCTCGCAGCAGATTCCGGCGATCACCTGATCACGGGTTTCGAGCCCGCGTGTCCGACAAGGAGACGCGGGCTTCAGCCCGTCGGGGGCAGGCCCTTCACTATCCGTAAACTGTCAGCCGACTAAGTCCTCGCGATCCCCTGTCCGGGATCGGAATCATGCCTTGCAAGCCACGATCAATCTGCTCCGCAGCCAATATGACGACATCGCACGGGCCATCGGCGATCTCATGGCGCTGTTCGACATGCGCTATGCCGATGCCGAGCCCATGCTGGGTGCGGTGCGCATGCGGATCGCGCAAATCATCGTCAAGCATCTGAAGACCGAGGACGAGCTGCTGCTGACGCCGTTGCGCGAGCGACGGCTGATGGCGAGCATTCCTGGATGCGAGGCGATCGTGACCGAAACCCGCGAGTTGCGACTGGCCTATTCCCGGCATGTCGGCACTTGGACCGCGCGCGCCATTGAGGAACGGTGGAGCGAATATGTCGTGGTGACGCGCCAGCTCAACGAGCGGCTGATGGCGCTGTGCGACCAGAAGATGAAGAACTTCTACCCGGTGGTGCTGCGCCGCATCCTGCTCAATCCGGGTATCGACGCGACGGAACGCCTCGCCGTAGTCCGGCAGGCATCTTGACCGCGGGGCGCTTCGCCCGGCGCGACCGCAACGCCATGCCCGGATCTTTTCCCGACGTCCGGCGCGCGGAAGCGGGGTGACGCCCGGTCGTCGAGCCATTAAAGGGCGTGGCCATGACCCAGATCACCGTCGCCGCGCTGCAACTGGCCTTCACCGCCGATATCGACCGCAACATCGCCGAGGTTACGCGCCTTGTCCGTGAGGCGGCCGCTCAGGGTGCGCAGGTGATCCTGCCGCCCGAACTCTTCGAGGGCGAGTATTTCTGCCGCGTCGAGGATGAAGGACTGTTCTCCAACGCCAAGCCGACGGGCGAGCACAAGGCGGTGCTGGCGATGCAGGCGCTGGCGGCCGAGCTGAAGGTCCATATCCCGACCAGCTTCTTCGAGGCGGACGGGCCGCACCATTATAACTCGCTGGCGATGATCAATCCCGACGGCAAGGTGGCGGGCGTCTATCGCAAGAGCCATATCCCGGACGGTCCGGGCTATGAGGAGAAATTCTATTTCCGCCCCGGCAATACCGGGTTCAAGGTGTGGGACGGCCCGGCGACCAAGCTGGGCGTCGGCATCTGCTGGGACCAATGGTATCCCGAGACGGCGCGTGCGATGATGCTGATGGGCGCGGAAATCCTGTTCTATCCCACCGCGATCGGCAGCGAGCCGCATGACGACAGCCTCGACACCGCCCGGCTGTGGCGGCGCGCGATGGTCGGCCATGCCGTGTCCAACGTCGTGCCGATCGTCGCGGCGAACCGTATCGGCAACGAGCATGGCCAGACCTTCTACGGCACCAGCTTCATCTGCGACGAGCGCGGCGACATCCTGGCCGAACTGGGCCGCGAGGAAGAAGGCGTGATCGTCGCCACCCTCGACATCGACCGCGTGAAGCGCCACCGCGCCGCCTTCGGCTTCTTCCGCGACCGCCGGCCCGAGCTGTACGGACGGCTGGTTCAGGATATCTGAACCTAAATTCCTCCCCTGGAAGGGGAGGTGGCGCGCGTAGCGCGTCGGAGGGGTTTCCCGCTGTCGAGAGGGTGACACCCCTCCGTCAGGCCTGGCGGCCTGCCACCTCCCCTTGCAGGGGAGGAACAAGGTTACTCTCTCAACTCCAAGGCCCGCGCGAAGACCGCCTCGAACATTTCGGGCGTCAGGCGGCCGGTATTCTGGTTGTAGCGCGAGCAGTGATAGCTATCGAGCACGACCATTCCGCTCGGCATCCGATGTTCGGCGAGATGCGCGAATCGGGTCTTGGGGAGCTTGCCGCCCAGCGTCTTGACCGCCGACTGGTGCGCGATCTGGCCCAGCGCGATCACGACCGACAGCCGGGGCAGCGCCGCCAGCTCCTGGGTCAGGAAGGGGCGGCAGGTGCGGATTTCGTCGGGCGTCGGCTTGTTTTCCGGTGGCAGGCATTTGACCGCGTTCAGGATCACCGCGCCGGTCAGCGTCACGCCGTCATCGACCTTGGCCGCGAACTCGCCCTCGGCCAGCCCGAATTTGGCGAGCGTGCCGTAGAGAAGCGGCCCCGCGCCATCGCCGGTAAAGGGCCGGCCGGTCCGGTGCGCGCCATGCTTGCCCGGCGCCAGGCCGACAATGGCGAGCCAGGCATTTGCATCGCCGAACGGCGGCACGGGCGCGTTCCACCAGCCGGGATATTCGGCGGCGACGGCCTGGCGGACTTCGGCCAAGCGTGGACAGAGCGGGCAGTCGCGCGGCGGCTGGATCGGGGCGAGGGGCGCAGGGATAGCGGGAAAGGATGCGTCGGGCATCGCGCTCGGGTAGTCGGGTGACATGACGACGACAAGCTATGCCATCGCGCTGGGTTCCAACCGTCCGGGACGTCACGGCTCGCCGCAGGACGAGATTCGTGCCGCGCTGGCCGCGATCGGCGGTATCCGGCGCGTGTCGCCGATCATCACGACCGCGCCGGTGGGGCCGTCGATCCGGGCCTTTGCCAATGCCGCAGCCTTGGTCGACAGTCCGCTTGCCCCCCCGGCGATGCTCCGTCACCTGAAGGCGATCGAGCAGGATTTCGGGCGACGGCGCGGACAGCGTTGGGGCGCGCGGGTGATCGACCTGGACATTATCCTGTGGTCGGGGGGGCGGTGGCGCTCGCCCGAGCTGGTCGTGCCGCACATTGCCTATGCCGCCCGGAGCTTCGTGCTGCACCCGCTGGCCGCGATCGTTCCGGACTGGCGCGATCCGCGTGATGGCCGAACGGTCCGGCAAATGCGACATGGTGTTGACCAGAGGCGTCCGCGCCCCTAGGTCCCATCCACCCCGATGGAGGGTCCGTAGCTCAGTTGGTAGAGCAAGCGACTTTTAATCGAGAGGTCCCGGGTTCGAGTCCCGGCGGACCCACCACGGGGGTTTTCAGGGCGTCGCAGCGTGTCTCACGCTTTTGCTGATCCACAGAAAATCAGGTGCTAAGGTGTCGCGAGGTGTGTCACCTCGTGCCCCGTATGTAATGCCCCGTGGGGGCACAGCTGGGGGTACTGAAATTCAAAGTGGAGGCATCGTGCCGCTGACTGATACGCAGTGGCCCTGCCATGCTTGCCCGCCCCCACCGGAACGGGCATCGCCTCTAACGCTTGTCACAGGGCGAGGACATCGCCCGCGCCGTTGAGGATCGTTCATGCCCGTCACCGACATCGCCACCCGCGTCTATAATCATGGCTGGCGGCTGGACCCGGTGGTGCGCAGCCTGCTCGATACCGATTTCTACAAGTTGCTAATGCTGCAGATGATCCGGCAGTTGCACCCGGAGGTGCACGCGACCTTCTCGCTGATCAATCGCAGCCATACGGTCCGCCTGGCCGAGGTGATCGACGAGGCCGAGTTGCGCGAACAGCTGGATCATGCGCGGTCGCTGCGCTTCACCAAGAAGGAACTGATCTGGCTGTCGGGCAACAGCTTTTACGGCAAGCAGCGGATGTTCTCGCCCGACTTCATCGAATGGCTCGGCCGATTCCAGTTGCCGGACTATGAGCTGCGCACCGTCGACGGACAGTTCGAGCTGCATTTTGAGGGCCCCTGGGCCGAGACGACGATGTGGGAAATCCCCGCACTCGCCATTGTCAACGAGCTGCGGTCGCGCGCTGCCTTGAAGGGCAAGGGGCGATTCGAGTTGGACGTGCTCTATGCCCGCGCCAAGGCCAAGCTGTGGGACAAGGTGGAGCGGCTGCGCGGCTTGCCCGATCTGGTCCTCTCCGACTTCGGCACGCGGCGGCGGCATGGCTTCCTGTGGCAGCGCTGGTGCGTCGAGGCGTTGAAGGAAGGGCTGGGGAGCCGTTTCATCGGTTCGTCCAACGTGCTGCTGGCGATGGACAACGATCTGGAGGCGATCGGCACCAACGCGCATGAGCTGCCGATGGTGATGGCTGCGCTGGCGCCCGACGATGCGGGCGTGGCGGTGGCGCCGTACCGCGTGCTGGAGGAGTGGCAGGCGCTGTATGATGGCAACCTGCTGATCGCGCTGCCCGATGCGTTCGGGACCAGCGCTTTCCTCGCCCACGCGCCCGACTGGCTGGCCGACTGGACCGGTTTCCGCCCGGACTCGATGCCACCGATCGAGGGTGGCGAGCAGATCATCGCCTGGTGGCAGGCCCATGGCCGCGATCCGAAGAGCAAGCTGCTGATCTTTTCCGACGGCATGGACGTCGACAGCATCGAGGCGGTCTATCGCCATTTCCATGGCCGGGTGCGCATGAGCTTTGGCTGGGGCACCAACCTGACCAATGATTTCCGGGGCTGCGACCCGGCGGGTGAGGCGGGGCTGGAGCCGATCTCGCTGGTCGCCAAGGTGATCAGCGCGGATGGCCGCCCGGCGGTGAAACTCTCCGACAATCCGGCCAAGGCGACCGGCGAACCGGCCGAGATCGAACGCTATCTGCGCATTTTCGGACAGGAGGGGCGACAGGCCAAGCCGGTCATGGTCTAACGGGCGCCGCCCCAACCGAAAAGGGGGCGGGACGGGAGAGAGTCATGCGCGGAATGGGAATCGGCCTGGGGCTGCTGGGTGTTTTGACCGCGTTTCCAGCATTGGCGGCGGCCCCGGCTCCAACCAGCTGGGGCAAGCCCGGTGCCTCGCGCGAGGCGTTTGAGGGCGGTGCGCGCAACTGTATGGCGAAGGCCGCGCGGCGCGACGTGGCCGGGGACGACCAGACCAAGGCCTATCAGCGGGGCTTCGAGGTGCTGGAGCGCGAGAACAACATGCCGCCCATACCGACGACGCTGCCCGCCGACGACGTCACCTTCTTGCGCAGCGAGCGGCAGGTGCTGCTGCGGCGCATGTATCGGCCGGACCAGCATGTCGATGCGCTCCAGGCCCGGCTGCAATCCGAAGTGGATGCCTGTCTGGTCCAGGCCAGCTATGTCCGCTTCGCCCTGACCCGCGAGCAGGCGCGGCAACTCCGGCGGCTGCGTGCCGGATCGGAGCATCGCAAATACTATCTCTACACGCTGGGCAGCGACCGCCGCATCGTGGAGGCGCAGAAGATCGTCGTCGATTAAAGCGTCGCTCCGTCGACCTTGCCCCCTTGCCAGTCCCCGGCGCGGCTCATAGCGTTGGCCGATCTCGGGGGAGGTAGCATGACCGTGACGACGATGAAGACGGCGCGACGCCGGGGGATGGGGTTTGCGTTGCTGGCGGGGGTGGCAATCACCTCGCTCTGCGCCGGAACGGCGGCGGTTGCGGTAGCCAGCGAGACGAAGGCGACGATGCCGACCGTCGCGGTCGAGGCTGTGCCCGACTGGATTCGCGACCGCCCGGTGCCCGAGGCGACCAAGGCGTTGGTCGAGGGGGCGCAGGACGGCATCGCCTATCTGCTCAACGACCAGCAATATCGCGCCCGCGCCGACGGCCATGACGACTGGTTCCGGCTGGCGAGCAAGGTGGTCGACCGCAGCGGGCTGGAATCGATCGGCCAGATCACGCTGACCTATAATCCGGCGTTCGAGGGCGTCGGCATCGCCTTTGTCCGCATCGTCCGCGACGGCCAGGTCATCGACCGGACCAAGGATACGCAATTCCGCGTCGTCGAGCGTGAAAGCGACCTGAAGGACGGGATCGTCAGCGGCAGCCTGAAGGTGATCGCCAATGTCCGCGACGTGCGGGTCGGCGACGTAGTCGATTACGCCACCATCGTCCACACCCGCTCGGCGCTGTGGCCGGGCCATTCCTTCCACCAATTCTCGCAGCGTTTCTCCGACCCGTTGGGGATGCGCAGCATCCGGCTGGTCTGGCCGAGCGGCATGACGCCCGCCTTCAAGGCGCTGAACAGCGATATCGCGTTCCAGACGCGGGCGATCGACGGCGGCACCGAATGGGAATGGGTGTCCCGCAACCCCGCCCCGACCAAGGGCGAGAGTAACGTGCCCGCCGGTGCCTTTCAGTGGGGCCGGGTCGATATCTCGACGATGAAGAGCTGGGGCGAGGTCGCCGCCTGGGCGGAGGGGCTGTACAAGGGCGACGAGGCGCTGACCCCCGACTTCGCCGCGCGGCTGGATGCGATTGCCAAGGCGTCGCCGGGCGCGGCCGACCGGCTGACCGAGGCGTCGCGGCTGGTACAGGACAATATCCGCTATGTCGGCGAGGAGATGGGCGAGGGCTCGTTCGTGCCCCGGCGGCCCGCCACTGTGCTGGCGCGCGGTTATGGCGACTGCAAGGACAAGAGCCTGTTGCTCGCGGTCGCGCTGCGCCGGTTGGGAATCGATGCGGTTCCGGCGCTCGTCTCGACCAGCGCGGGCGACCGGCTGATCGACCGGCTGCCCTCGCCGTTGCAGTTCGACCATGTGATCGTGCGCGCCGTGGTGGATGGCCGGGTGATGTGGATCGACCCGACCGGCACCCATCGGGGCGGGCGCGGCACCGCCATCGTCGCCTCCGACCTGGGCTATGCGCTGCCCATCCGGGCCGGTCAGGCGGCGCTGGAGAAGATGGAGGGCTTTGGCGATCACGCTGGGCGGATGGACGTGCTCGAACAGTTCGCGGTCGACGAAAAGGGCGCGGTGCCGCTGACCCTGCATGTCGAGACACGCTACACCGAGGCGCGGGCGGACGGGATGCGGGCCAGCTGGGCCACGTCGTCGGCGCGTCGCATCGCGGACAATAATCTGGACTTTTATCGCAAGCGCTTCCCCGGCCTGGCCGAGGCCCGCCCGCTGGTCCTGAAGGATGACCGCGACGCCAACACGCTGACCATGGTCGAGGACTATACGCTGTCGCGCGAGGCGTTCGACAAGGCGAAGCTGTCGTCCAAGCTGATCACCCGCGCCTATGCGGTGCAGGACGTGCTGCCCGACCGTCAGGCCAATCCGCGCCGCAACCCGCTGGCATTGCCCGACCATGTCGTCACCGACCAGGTGATCGAGCTGCGCGCCAAGGGCCGTCCGCTCGATCCGCTGGACGATGTCGAGGCCAAGGGCGGGGCGGTGGTGTTCACCCGGCGCAGCACCAAGCTGCCCGACGGGCTGCGCATGGCCTATCACCTGGAAACCGGTCCGCGCGATCAGGTTCCGGCGAGCGAGGCCGAGGGCGTCTATGCCGTCTCCGACACGCTGAAGGACGAGGCGGGGATCGAGTTCTACCTCGAAAAGGCGGTGCCACCCGCCGAGATGCCCGATGGCCTGGACCGCGCCCTCCTCGCCCAGATTCGCCCGGACATGGAAAAGGTCCAGGCGTTGATGCAGAAACCCGACCAAGCGTCGAAGATCGAGGCGCTGACCCTGGTCACGGGCATGTTGGACCGGTTGCCGCGTCCCTCGCCCACGGCGGGGCTGATCGAGGGGATGAAGGGCGGCCTGCTCGCCGATCTGCGCCGCCCGCAGGCCGCGCTCGCCGCCTTCCAGTCCGCCGCCGCGCAATATCCCGGTAACCCCGAGATGTTCCGGCTGTGGATTGGGTACGAGATCGATCTCGGCACCGGCGACAGCGTGGCCAAGGCGTTTCAGCGGACCCAGGCGGTGCAACCCGCCATCGTTGCCAGCCTGGAGGACCTGTGGGTTCAAGGCGCATTCCGGAAGGTACAGGCGCTGGCGCCCGAGAAGCGCCGGGCGGCGCGCGAGGATATCTGCCTGGCGCTGGCCGGCGCAGGGTGGCAACAGGCGCCGCGCACCGCGTTCGGCGACTCCATGCTGGGCTGTGCGATCGTCGCCCATGCCCGTCGCGGCCATGTGGCGGAGGCGCGTGCCCTGCTCGCAAAGGAGCCGTCGACCAGAACCCTGGTCTCGCTGGCGGCCGAGCGGCGCTATCAGGCCTTCTGGCCGGAGATGGACCGGGTGACGGCCGATCATTTCCGCAGCGCGCTGGAGGCCGATGCCAAGCGGGCGGCGGCCGCCGCCAAGGCTGCGCCGACCAACTACAAGGTCGTGTCGCAGCAGATACAGGCCCTGCGCGCGCTGGGGCGTTTCGACGAGGCGATCGCGGCGGGCAAGCCGCTCGCCACCGACCGCGCCCGGATCGAGACGGTCGGCTCGGACGGCTTCTGGCTGGTCAACGAATATGCCGCCGCACTGAAGATGGCGGGGCGGGTCGATGAGGCGGTTGCGGCCCTGGATCTGGTGATCGGGCTGGGCATGGAGCCATATCCCGAGCTGACGTCGTTCGCGATCAACCGCGCAGAGATGCTGAGCGAGGCGGGCAAGGATCGGGCGGCGCTCGACAGCTTCAACGATCTGGCGACCAAGCATCTCGACCAGTTGAGTCCCTATGGTCGAGGCTGGGTGTGGGCGGGGCGCGCTTGTCTGCTGCGCCGGATGGGGCGGTTGGACGAAGCCAAGGCGGACGAGGCCAAGCTGACCGCCAAGCCCGCCGACAATTGGGGTGCGGCGACGCAGGTCCTGGCCTGTCGCGGCGATGTGAAGGCCACGGCCGATATGCTGCTGACCCGGTTGCGTGACGACGAGGCACGGGACGATGTGTTCGACCAGTTCCTGACCTTCGAGACGGCGGAGGCGCAGACGCCGACGGAGCAGGCGATCCTCCAGACCTTGGCCAAGGCCCGCGCCACGCCCGAGGTCCAGGCGGAGTTCGCCAAATATGCTCGGCCGCTGCGCTATGCGGGGACGAGCCAGGGCTGGACGACCTATTGATCCATGCGGGTGGTGATGAACGGTATGTCATGATAACCTCCTGTTTCGGCAGGCGAAAGATGCTGTCGGATCACGGGAGAAGATCATGCGCGACGCCGACCGTCGGACGATCATCGCGGGGCTGGGTGCGGGGCTGGCCGTGGCCGCCAGCACCGCCTGTGCCGCGCCGCGCGGCCGCAAGATCGGCTATGCCGTGGTCGGACTGGGCCGTTATGCCGAGCTGATCATGTCGAAATTCGCCGAGTGCGACCAGTCGCGGCTGGTGGCGCTGGTCAGCGGCACACCGGAGAAGCTGACCCGCTTCGGCGAGAAATATGGCATCCCGCCCAGCCACCGCTATTCCTATGCCGATTTCGACCGCATCCGTGACAATCCGGATGTGGATGTCGTCTATGTGATCCTGCCCAATGCGCTGCACGCCGAATATACGGTGCGCGCGGCCAAGGCGGGCAAGCATGTTATGTGCGAAAAGCCGATGGCGGTCTCGGTCGCGGAATGCCGCACCATGATCGCGGCATGCCGGGCGGCGGGACGCAAGCTGATGATCGGATATCGCTCGCGCTTCGAGCCGTATAACCAGCTGGCGATCGACCTGGCGAAGAAGGGTTTCGTCGGGCCGACCCGGATCATCACCGCCGACCATGGCTTCAACGCGCAACCGAACCAGTGGCGGCTGGACCGCAAATTGTCGGGCGGCGGTTCGTTGATGGATATCGGCATCTACAGCCTGAACGCGACCCGATACCTGACCGGCGAGGAACCGGTCGAGGTCAGCGCGATCGAGTCGACCGACCGCAGCGACCCCCGCTTTGCTACCGTCGAGGACCGGATCAGCTTCCTGCTGCGCTTTCCCTCGGGCATCGAGGCGACCTGCGTGTCGAGCTACAGCTCGAACCACAATATGTACCGTGTCACCGGGACGCAGGGTTGGATCGAACTGGAGCCCGCCACCGCCTATGAGGGGCAGGCGATGCGGATTCGCCGCGACGGCCGGATCGAGGCGCGGTCGGTGCCGGTGCCCAAGGGCCAGCATGCGGGGCAGCTCGACCATTTCGCGGGCTGCATCCTGCACGGCACCGACCCGCTGGTGCCGGGCGAGGAAGGGTTGGCCGATATGCGGGTGATCGAGGCGATCTACCGCTCCGCGCGCGAAGGGCGACGGATCACGCTGGGGTAAGGAAGCATAACCCATTCCTCCCCTGTAAGGGGAGGGGGACCATCCG
>NZ_LDTE01000074.1 GCF_001476905.1 Sphingomonas sanguinis
CAATTTCATCGCCCCCCCGCCCGCAGGCGGGAGGGGCCGGGGGAGGGAAAGCCGCAAGCGACACAGTCTGCCGAACCGCCCCTACCCCCCGAAGCGTTAAGATCACGCCGCCGCGACCGCCTCGGCCTTTTTCCCCCGCACGCCCAGCAAATGGCTGATCGCATAGGCCAGCTCGGCGCGGTTCAGCGTATAGAAGTGGAACCCCTTCACCCCGCCCGCATAGAGGCGGCGGCACATCTCGGCGGCGATGGTCGCGGCGACCAGCTGGCGCGCGGCGGGATGGTCGTCCAGCCCCTCAAACAGGCGGTCCATCCAGTCGGGGATGCTCGCCCCGCACAGGGCGGCGAACTTGCGGGTCTGCGCGACGTTCGACACCGGCAGGATGCCGGGCAGGATTTCCGCCGTGATGCCCGCCGCTGCCGCATCGTCGCGGAAACGGAAATAGGCTTCGGGCGAGAAGAAGAATTGGGTGATCGCACGGGTCGCGCCCGCATCGATCTTGCGCTTCAGATTGTCGAGGTCGGCCGCCTTGTCGGTCGATTCCGGGTGGCATTCGGGATAGGCCGCGACCGAAATCTCGAACGGGTGCAGCTTCTTGAGGCCCGCAACCAGATCGGCGGCATTCTCGTACCCGCCCGGATGGCTGACGAAGCGCGCGCCCTCGGCGGGGGGATCGCCGCGCAGCGCCACGATGTGCCGCACGCCCGCCGCCCAATATTCGTGGGCGACCTGATCGATCTCTTCGCGGGTGGCCTCGACACAGGTCAGGTGCGCCGCCGCCGCCAGCGTCGTCTCGCGCTGGATGCGCGCGACCGTGGCATGGGTGCGCTCGCGGGTCGAGCCGCCAGCACCATAGGTCACCGAAACGAAACGCGGATCGAGCGGCTCCAGCGTGCGGATCGCATCCCACAGCTGCGTGTCCATCTTCTCCGTCTTGGGCGGGAAGAATTCAAAGCTGACCGCGATATCGCCGCCCACATCGGCGAACAGCGGCTCCTCATGCGCCAGCGCGGCCTCGGCCCGCGTCAGGATCGTGTTCGTCATGCCGCCCTCACCCTATTCGTCTCGACGGGCCGAAGCCCCTTTTTCACACCCAGCCAGAGCTTGACGGTCAGTTCGCCGCCCTCCAGCGTCCTCGTCTCGGCCAGCGTCAGCCCGGCGGGGCCGAACCAGCTGGTCATTTGTTCGTCGGCAAAGCCCAGACGGCTATGCGCCGCCTTTTGCCGCAATTCCTCGCGATCATGCGGGGCGAAGTCCGCGATCAGCAACCGCCCGCTCGGCCCTAGCACCCGCGCCGCCTCCGCGATCGCCGCGCCCGGCTGCTGCGCGAAGTGCAGGACATGGTGCAGGATCGCGATATCCGCCGCGCCGTCGCCCATCGGCAGCGCATAGAGGTCCGCCTGGCGCAACTCGGTGTTGGCGCGACCGTGCAGCTTGGCGCGGGCGAGGCGCAGCATCTCCGACGATCGGTCGATACCCAGCGCCGCATCGGCGCGGTCGCCGAACAGCTCCAGCATCCGCCCCGTGCCGGTGCCGATATCGATCAGCGTGCCCAGATCGCCCTCGCCGATCAGGCCCGCCATCGCCTCCTCGATCTCGCTGTCCGCAACATGGAGCGAGCGGATCGCATCCCACTCGCCCGCATGATCCTCGAACCAGGCGGCCGCACTCGCTGCCCGGTCGGCACGCACCGCCGCCAGTCGCGCCACGTCCGCCACGACCCAGGGGTCGGGCGTCTCCGCCGTCCAGCGATCCAGCGCCGCCGTGATCGGCTCCACTGCCTCGCGATCGCCAAGCGCCACGAAGACCCAGCTGCCCTCCTTGCGCCGCTCGGCCAGTTCGGCATCGACCAGGATCTTCACATGGCGACTGACCCGCGGCTGGCTCTGCCCCAGCACCTGCGCCAGCTCACCCACCGACAGCTCCATCGAACGGAGCAGCGCCAGGATGCGCAGTCGCGTCGGATCGCCCAGAGCGCGAAAGATTTCGAGGGCGTTGGCCATGGATCACGATATAAAGATATCTTTATATGCGGTCAACGGAAGGAACTCATTTCCGCAGGCACGGACCCGAAACGGTCGATCTGCGTTGGCACGCCGATCATATGTTTGAAACGGGAGTGTTTGCCATGAAGAAGGTCCTGATCCTCGCCCTGACCGGTGCCGCCGCGATGTCGCTGGCCGCGTGCAGCCAGAACAGCCGCGAACAGACCCAGCAGGCCGCCGACGCCATTGGCTCGGACGTGAAGGCGACGACCCAGAACGCATCGGACGATGTCGAGGCGGCGACCGCCAAGGCGCTGAACTCGGCCGAGAACGCCATGGACAAGGCGGGTGCCAAGCTCGACCGCGCCGGTGACAATATCGACCGCGGCCTCGACCGTGCGGGCGACAAGATCGAAAACGGCACGGCAAAGGCCCGCGAAGCGACCGGCAACGCGCTGGTTCGTGCGGGCGAGGACGTTCGCCGCTAAAGACTTTATCCTTCGGGATGACGAAAGGGGGTCGACGAGGATTCGTCGGCCCCTTTTTCGTCGGCAGAGGACAACGCCCCGATCTCAGTCGAAGCGAACCTTCCCCCTCCCCGCCTTCACCTGGGACCGCCCCTTTTTGGCATCCACCCGCCGCGTTTGGGACGCACGCGTCGGTTTGGTCGGCCGCCGCTTCTTCGGCACGATCGTCGCCTCGCGTATCAGGTCGATCAGCCGCTCGCGCACCTCGCGCCGGTTCATTTCCTGCGAGCGGCTGGCGTCCGCGCGCAAGGTCAGCACGCCGTCCTTGCTCAGCCTTTGCCCGGCCAGCACCGCCAGGCGCATCTTCACCGCCTCGGGCAGGCTGGGAGAGCCGCCCACGTCGAAGCGCAGCAGCACCGCGCTGTCCGTCGTGTTGACATGCTGCCCACCCGGCCCGGACGCGCGGGTGAAGCTCTCGGCGATCTCGCGCTCGTCGATCGCGATGGCGCGGGTGACGGGGATCAGCGCCATCGCAGGTCCGCCTAGTTCTGGAAGATACCGAAGCGCTCAGGAATCGGGGCTTCGGCGGTGATCGGGTCCTTGGTGTCGCCGCGCGGCACGGTCAGGCTGGCGGCGTGGAGCAACATGCCCCCTGCCTCGCCCTCACCATAGACGGGATCGCCGACCACCGGAGCGCGCAGCCCGGTTGCGGCGTGGACGCGAATCTGGTGCGTGCGGCCGGTCTCCGGCCGGAATTCGACCAGCGTACGGCCATCCTCATGGCGAAGGGCTCGCCAGCCGGTCCGCGCGGACTTGCCCGACGGGTCGGCGACCATCCGCCACCCTTCCTCCATGGTCGACACCTTGGCGAGCGGCAGGTCGATCATGCCCTCCCCCTCGACCAAGCCGTTCAACACCGCCAGATAGCGCTTTTCGACCAGCCCGGACTCGAACGCCTGCTGGAAGCGGGCATGGGCCTTCGGGTTGCGCGACAGAAGCAGGCAGCCGCTGGTGTCGCGGTCCAGCCGGTGCACCGCGTGCGGCCAGCGCTTGAACCCGAACTTCAGCGATTCCAGATGGTTTTCGAGGCTGATCGACCCGTTGCGGGGCCGATCCACGGGCAAGCCCGCCGGTTTGTCGATTACCAGCGCTTCGCCGTCGATGAATAGAACGCGATCTCCGTGCATCGCGCTCCCTTGCCACCGCCAGCGCCGACATGCCAGAGGGCCGCGCGTCATGCCGACCCTTCTTGCCGCTTTGCTCCGCCTGTCCGCGCTGCTGTCGATCGCGGCGATGCCCGTCATGGCCCAGGCGCAATCCTGTGACGGCGCGCTGCCGGCGGCCGGGCCTGATGGCCGGGTCGCGGGGCATTTCCCCTATGGCGATGCCGCCCCTGCCGACATCGTGCCCGCGCCCGCCGGGTTCGGCCTGAAGCCCTATTGCCGCCTGCACCGCGCGATGATCCCCGATCTGTTGCGGATGCTGAACGCGGCCAAGGCCGATCCTTCGGTCGGCGGCACGCTGCACGGCCTGTCCTGCCACCGCGAGGTCGCCCGCCAGCGCAACGTCTTCTGCCGCGACCACAGCGTCTCGGCCGCCGAGCGCGCCATCTCGGTCGCGCCCGCCGGGCATAGCGAGCATGCGACCGGCTATGCCATCGACTTCGCGGTTCGCCCGGCCAAGGGATGCCCCGATGCCGAAGCCTGCATGGCCGCGACTCCGGCCGCGCGCTGGCTGATCGCCAACGCCCCCCGTTTCGGGTTCGAGATGAGTTTCCCGGCGGGCAACAACCAACGGGTGAAGTGGGAACCCTGGCACTGGCGCTGGGTCGGCACGAGCCCGAACGAGCCGGGCGCGGCACAGGCGCGGGCGGTGTTCGCAAGGGCACGGGCGCAGTTTCCCGCTAATCCTGGGGTACGCGATCCGTTGAAAGTCATGGTGACCAGCCAGCCGCCAGTCCCGGCCGCTCCGCCTGCCCCACCCGCCCCGGTGGTGAAGAAGGGCAAGCGGCGATAATCGCGGAGCCTGACCGTCGACTGCGCTCAGGTCGAATGGAGGTCAGACAAGAAGACGGGGGCGCCCATCGGCACCCCCGTATCCAAAATCAGCCGAACAGCTTGGCGGCCGTCTCGGCGATGCGCTTGCCCTGATATCGGGCGCCGTCCAGATCGACCTGGCTCGGCTGGCGGCTGCCATCGCCGTCCGCCAGCGTCGACGCGCCGTACGGCGTGCCGCCATGGACTTCCTTCACGCCCATCTGACCCTGGAACCCATAGTCCAGGCCGACGATCGTCATGCCGTGGTGGATCAGGTTGGTCAGCACCGAGAACAGGGTGGTCTCCTGCCCGCCATGCTGGCTGGCAGTCGAGGTGAAGGCGCCGCCGACCTTGCCGACCAGGCCGCCCTTCATCCACACGCCGCCGGTCGTATCCCAGAAGGCCGCCATCTGGCTCGCCATCCGGCCGTAGCGGGTCGGCGTGCCGACGATGATCGCGTCATAGTTCATCAGCGCGTCGGGGCCCTCAATCTCGGGGTGCGCGGTATCGGTCTTGAAGTGCGCGGCGGCGACCACTTCCGGCGGCGCGGTCTCGGCGACGCGGCGGATATCCACCTCGGCCCCACCGGCGCGCGCGCCCTCGGCAATGGCGTCGGCCATCTTCTCGATGTGACCATAGGACGAATAATAAAGGACCAGAACCTTGGCCATGTGACTTACTCCCTTCAGCTAGTGGTAGTTATTCGGAATCGACCAGAACGATCTCAGCATCCTCGATCGCCGTGATCGTCACGGTCCGGCCGCCGACCAGCGCCGCACCGTCCCGAGCCGCGAACGGCACACCGTCGATTTCGATCCGTCCGGTGGCGGGGACCAGATAGGCGTGACGCCCCTCGCCCACGCGGTGCTCGACGTTTTCACCGGCGCGCAGGGTCGCGCCCAGCACGCGCGCGTCGGCACGAATGCGCAGCGCATCGCCATCCTCCTCGAACCCGCTGGCCAGCGTCACGAACTTGCCCGAACGCTCGCCCTTGGGGAATGGCTTGGCACCCCAGCTCGGCTGTCCGCCGCGACTCCGCGGCTCGATCCAGATCTGGAAGAGCGTCGTCGGCTCGGCCTCCAGATTATATTCGGCGTGTCGCACACCCGAACCCGCGCTCATCACCTGGACGTCGCCCGCCGCTGTGCGGCCGACATTGCCCATCGAGTCCTGGTGCGTGATCGCGCCGGTGCGGACATAGGTGATGATCTCCATATCGGCATGGGGATGCGGCGGAAAACCGGCATTGGGCGCGATGACATCATCGTTCCACACCCGAATCGCGCCCCACCCCATGCGGGCGGGATCGTAATAATTGGCGAACGAGAAATGGTGCCGCGCGTCGAGCCAGCCATGGTTCGCATGGCCCAGGCTGTCGAAGCTGCGCCGGTCGATTCCGTTTGCGAGAACTTGCGTGGTCATGAGGGTAACTCCCTTGGTTGCTGCCAAGATAGGGTCGATTATGGTCGCGTAAACGGAAACGCTGGAAACCGATCGTTTCCACGTTCATTGTAGCGCGAAGCCGTGCCGCGGGTTCCGCGTGAGGGGGAGTGCCAAGGGGTGTCGATGCGTCTGCCGGATCTGGAAGCCTGGGCCATCTTCGCCGCGGTGGTCGAGCATCGCTCGTTCAGTGCCGCCGCCGATGCGATCGGCCTGTCCAAGGCCACCGTGTCCAAGGCGATCACCCGGCTGGAGGCACAACTCAACCAGTCGCTGTTCCACCGCACCTCGCGCCGCCTGGCCCTGACCGAGGCGGGCAAGCCGCTGGCCGAGCACGCCGCCCGCATCCTGGCCGAGGCGCGCGCCGCGGAGGAAGCCGCGCGCGACGCCGCCAGCGCGCCCGCCGGTCGCATCCGCCTGGCCGCGCCGATGTCGTTCGGCGTCGCCAATATCGCGCCAGTGATCGCCGATTTCCTGGCGGCCCACCCCGATATCGAGATCGAGCTCAGCCTGTCCGACGCACGGGTCGATATCGTTGCCCAGGGTTATGACATCGCTTTGCGCATCGCCGACCTGCCCGACAGTTCGCTGCGCGCCCGGCGGCTCTGCGGGATTTCGACGCATATCGTCGCCTCGCCCGGTTATCTGGCGAACCATGGCACGCCCACCCATCCCAACGAACTGGGCGAGCACCGGCTGCTCAGCTATGCCAACGTCACCGGCCCCTGGCGCTTCCGCCATCCGGGCGGCGCGGAAGTCTCCGTCCGGCCACAGGGACCGCTGACCGCCAATAGCGGCGATGCGCTGGTCCCCGCCGTCGTCGGAGGGCTGGGCATTGCCCGCCTGCCCGGCTTCATCATCGGGCCGCATCTGGCCTCGGGCCGGGCGGTGGCGATCCTGGAGGATTGGACGCCGCCGCCGATCGGGCTGCACCTGCTCACCCCGCCCAGCCCCTTGCGTCCCGCGCGGGTCGAGGCACTGATCGCCTGGCTGGCCGATCGGGTTCGCGACCCCTGTACCGCCGCCAAGGCGATGGAGGCCACACGATGAACCGCCTGCGCCCCGACGACAGCGATGCGCGCTTCATCCGCCGCATCGTCCTGACCCTGTTGATCCTGGCCGTTACCGCCGCGCTCTTCCGCGCAGGCGACCTGCTGATCCTAGCCTTCGGATCGATCCTGGGGGCGATCGTCATCCATGCCATCGCCGACCTCTATGCCGACCATCTGCCGATCGGGCCGAAGCGTTCGCTGACCCTGTCGATCGCGACCGTGCTGGCGGTGCTGGGGTTCCTCGCCTGGCTGTTCGGCGTCGCCTTTCGCCAGCAGCTCAACACGCTGGTCACGCAACTGCCCATCCTGATCGACCAGCTGGCCGCCTGGGCCTCGCAATCGCCGGTCGGGGCCAAGGTGGTCGACGCGGTGCGTGCCGCCTTTGCCGGGAGCCGCGTGGCGCGCGATATCGGCGGCCTCGTCTCGGGCGCGGGCGAGTTCGTCCTCAACTGCCTGCTGCTGCTGGTCGGCGCGCTGTTCTTCGCCGCAGATCCGAAGATTTACGAGCGTGGTTTCCTGCTGCTGGTCCCCCGGTCGATGCGCCCCGCCGTGGAGGATGCGCTGTTCGACACCGGATCGACCCTGCGCCTGTGGCTGCGGGCCCAGCTGATTCAGATGACGACGATGGGCGTGCTGGTCGGTGTCGGCCTGGCGATCGCCGGTGTGCCGTCCGCCGCCGCGCTGGGGCTGTTGACGGGGCTCAGCGAGTTCGTGCCCTATGTCGGCCCGATCGCGGCGATGCTGCCCGCGCTGGGGCTGGCGGCGCAGGGCGGGAACGGTGCGATCATTGGCACCCTCATCACCTTCGCTGTCGTCCGGCTTGTCCAGACCAATGCCATCACCCCCTTCGTCACGAGCCGCGTCGTCGCCATCCCGCCCGCCGTCACCCTGTTCGCGATTATCGGCATCGGCACGATCTTCGGGCTGTTCGGCCTGTTTTTTTCCGCCGCGCTGCTGATCGTGGCCTTCACCCTGATCCGCAGCCTGTACCTGCGCGAGGTGCTGGGCGAAGATATTCCGGTCGTGGAGCATCAGACTTTGCTCGGCCCCGGCGCAAAGATGAAATAACGGAATCATAATCCGGGTTAGGGACGAATTAACCTTTTACGTTCACATCAGCGTTGGTTAATGAATAAAGCATCAGGTCGCCGGGGCATCAGGGGGGCGATCACTCGCAAATGGGGATTGTCGATGCGCGTTTTGCTGATCGAAGACGAACCGACGACGGCCAAGGCAATCGAGCTGATGCTCGGCAGCGAAGGCTTTAATGTCTATACGACCGATCTGGGCGAGGAAGGCCTCGATCTGGGCAAGCTGTATGATTATGACATCATCCTGCTCGATCTGAACCTGCCGGACATGCACGGCTATGACGTGCTGAAGCGTCTGCGGGTCGCGCGAGTCTCGACCCCGGTACTGATCCTGTCGGGCATCAACGAGATGGACTCCAAGGTGCGCAGCTTCGGCTTCGGCGCCGACGATTACGTCACCAAGCCGTTCCACCGCGAAGAACTGATCGCGCGTATCCACGCGGTCGTCCGCCGGTCCAAGGGTCATTCGCAGTCGATCATCCGCACCGGCAAGCTGGCGGTCAATCTCGACGCCAAGACGGTCGAGGTCGACAATGCCCGCGTCCACCTGACCGGTAAGGAATATGCGATGCTGGAGCTGCTCTCGCTCCGCAAGGGCACGACTCTGACCAAGGAAATGTTCCTCAACCACCTCTATGGCGGGATGGACGAGCCCGAGCTGAAGATCATCGACGTCTTCATCTGCAAGCTGCGCAAGAAGCTCAGCCTGGCCTGCGAGGGCGAGAATTATATCGAGACGGTCTGGGGCCGCGGCTATGTGCTGCGCGAACCGGACGAGGTGGAGCAGGCCGAGGTCGCCTGATCCCTTTAACCGTTACCGAAAAAGGCCGGTTCGCGGGGGCGCGGACCGGCCTTTTTCGTGGAGCTTGCCCTTTGTCTTCGCCGTCAGGCCAGGCGCGGCCGCCGACGCCGCGCGATGATCGCCAGCAGCGCGAGGCCGGCCGCCATCAGGGCAACGCTACCGGGTTCAGGGATAGCGCTCGGCGATCCGCCGCTGCTGCCCGCCCCGCCCGACGATCCGCCCGAACTGCTCGGCGGGTTGGACGAGGATGGCGAGTAAGTGCCCACATAGGTGCCCAGGTGAAACTCGCCATTCTGCACCAGGCTGGCGAACACGGCCGATCCTTCGATATAGTTGCCGGTCACCGCCGCTGCCTTGGGGGCCAGTACCGATCCCTTCCACGCCGTGGTCAGCTCCAGGCTGGTCGCATCCGGGAAATTCCAGATGACATGCTGGCCCAGACCCGTCGCATTGCCGAGGAAATTGTCGTCGAGCCGGACCGACGATCCGCGGACATTGACGATCACCGTGTCGGCACCGTTGGCGTTGAACGCGATCTCGCCGAAGCGAGACAGGTCGGCGGCGTTGAGATTGAACACGCCAACGCCATTGGCGCCGGGCACCGCGTTGAAGGTCGCACGATTGCCGCTGATCGACACCTGCGCCGTCGCGGCGAGCGCGGCATAGCTGTTCGACAGATCGGTCATGCTGCTCGCCAGTAGGCTCTTCTGCTGGTTCAGCCCCGAGACGAAGTTCGGATCGCTGGCGCTCAGACCCGACTGGACGATATTCTGGTTGATATTGGTGTTGGACAGGCTGCCCCCCACTTTCACCGTCTGCACCGCGCCGTTCAGGTTCAGCCCGCTCTGGACATTGCCGCCGATCAGCGCGCCCGAGCCGTTGTTTAGGTTCTTCGCCCCGCCCAGCACGTCGCCGACCACGGTCAGCCCCGGCACCGAATAGCTGGACGCCGGAACCGTGCGAATCTGGTAGTTGGAGGAGTTACCGCTCAGATTGCCGCCGACAAAGGTCCGCCCCTCCACCTCCGAGCTGGAGGTCAGGTCGCCCAGCACGATGAGGTTCCATTCCTTGAGCGCATCGACGCCCACCACGGTCGGCGAGGCGATGGCGAGCGACGGCAGGGCAGCGACCAGCCCGGCGAGAAGTAAACGATGCTTCATGATCTGGGTTATAAACACCAAAGGCTGCGAAATCATGAGTCGCGATGCGCCCTGGCTCCCGAAGCGAGACGCCGACCCGTCCTATCGACAACGCAGCGTTACGGTATGCCCCGGCTTGTCATAGGTGATGGAGGAACAGTCCTTCAGCACGTCCGCGCCGATATAGACCACATAGGACGGCTTGCTCTTGGCCCGCTTGCCCTTGACCACGACATCGCGAGTCGCCGCCTCCAGGCCATCGGCCTCGCTGGGGTCGATATCGGTCGCCGCGCCATAGTCATGGGTGCGAACCAGCAAGTCGGTCAGTCGCACCGGCCCCAGCATCAGGGGCCGGCTCAATCGAACCGGTCGCGCCGGACGGCGAACGCCATGGGAGATGAGGACCTGCTCGACGGCTCCGTCGAACTGTGCGCCCTGCGCCCGCCCGATGGCCGCCCCCGCCGCCGCGCTGGCCACAGTGCGCGGAAATTGCGGGGCGAAGGCAAACAGTATGTCTTGGCCGCCGATCGGGACTTCGACGCTCGCCAGCCACCAGCCGTAACGTGGCGCCAGTTTCAATGTCGCCTCACCCTCCCCTGCCTGGGGCGGGCGAAGCGTAAAGCGCACGATCGGATCAGGCAGGACATGGGGACCGCCCAGCGCCTCGTCGCCCGGATAGGCGTCGGTCTCGAACCACTTGACCCATTGGCTTTCCGGCGGCGTGTCGCCGACGCCCAGCATCACGCGCTGCACACGCCCCGGCACGCGCACCGGGCCGATCCGCGCCGAGGATGCAGGCCCCATTGAGAACAGCTTGAACCCGCCCCCGCCGATCTTCGCGTCGTCCCCGAACAGCGCCTCGGCCCGCGCGCGGGGCACATAGAGGAAGGTCGGCAGGCCTGGCCCGATCCGGGCCGGGATCGCGTGCCCATCCACCGTGACGGTCACCCGCCCATCGGCAGGCACCTCGCGGATCGGCAGCGGCGGCGGCGGATCGCTGGCACCGACCAGTATCGGCAGCATCAGGACCGGCACCAGCCGCCGCGCGGGCGTCATGTCAGCGTCGTTCCCACACCTTCTGCCCGCCGATCCACGTTTCCTCGACCTTGGTCGCGCGCAGCTCGCTGGGGTTGATGTCGAGGGGGTTCCGGTCGACGATGATGAAGTCCGCCTGCTGGCCCGCCCCGAGCCGCCCGAACAGGTCCTCGGCGAATCCGGCATAGGCGCCGTCCATGGTGAAGGCGCGCCACGCCGCCTCGCGCCCGATGATCTCCTGCGGCTGCCACCCGCCATAGGGCTGACCGTCGGGGCCCTGGCGCGTGATCGCCGCCGCCCAGCCCGCGAACGGATCGGGGCGCTCGACCGGATAGTCCGACCCGAAGGCCAGCGTCGCGCCGTTCTTCAGCATGGTGTTCCAGGCATAGGCCCCCGCCAGCCGCGCCGGGCCCAGCCGCGCCTCGGCCATCTGGCGGTCGCTGGTTTCGTGCACCGGCTGCATCGAAGCGATGATGCCATGCTTGCCGAAACGCGGCAGGTCCGCCGGATCGACCACTTGCGCATGTTCGATTCGCCAGCGCCGGTCGCCCTTATAGGTCTCAGCCAATTCGTCGATCGCGTCGAGCACCTGCGCGTTCGCTCGGTCGCCGATCGCGTGGACCGCGACCTGATACTTGTCCATCGCCGCGCGGCTCATCAGGTTGCGGATGACGTCGTCGGTCATGAAGCCCAGGCCGGTCTGGCCGGGCGCGTCGGCATAGGGCTGCTTCAGCCACGCCCCGCGCGAACCCAGCGCGCCGTCGCCGTACAGCTTCACGCCGACCAACCGCAGCTTGTTGTTGTACAACCACGGCGTCGGCCCGGTGCCGCCGATGCGCACCGTATCATCGACGCCGCCGCCATAGCTCATGATCCGGACGCGCAGGTTTCCGGCATCGCCCATCCGGCGATAGGTCATCCATTCGTCCAATGTCGTGCCCATATCGGCGGTCGCGGTGATGCCGTGGCTCAGCAGCTCGTTCTGCGCCTTCAGGAAGGCGGCATTGCGATCCTTGGCCAGCGGTTGCGGGATCGCCTTCTGGATCAGCGCCATGGCCGCATCGACGAACACGCCAGAGGGCTGGCCGCCGACCTTCTCGATCCGGCCACCGGGGGGCGAGACGGTCTTGGCGGTGATTCCCGCCGCCTTCATCGCCGCGCTGTTCGCCCAGAGCGCATGGCCATCGGCGCGCTCCATGACGACCGGCCGGTCGGAGACGGCCGCGTCCATATCGGCGGCGGTGGGGAAGCGGCCCAAGGCCCAGCTTTCCTGGTTCCAGCCGCCACCCAAAATCCATTTCCGCTCCGGGTTCGCCGCGACATAGGCGGCGATCCGAGCCTTCGTCTCATCGAGCGACTTGGTGCTGCCCAAGTCCAGCTCGATCTGGCGGAAGCCCAGCGCCATGACATGCCCGTGCGAATCAACGAAGCCGGGCAGCAGCACCCGCCCCTTCATATCCGCGCGCCAGTCGAGCTTTTCCGGGCGCTTGTCCTTGGCCGACAGCAGCTTCACGACCTTGCCGTCCGGGGTCAGCAGCAGGCCGGTGAACCGCACGACCCTGCCGTCCTTGTCCAGCGTCAGGCCCGTCACATTGTCGACCAGCGCATCGGCAAAGGCCGTAGCCGGGGCCAGCGCTACGGCCAACGCCGTGAGGGCGGCGCGGAGGATGCGGGGGAAGGAAGCCTGCTTTACCATGGCCGTTCCCTATCGGGTGAAGGCGAAGGTGGGAAGCGCCGGACACAATCATTCCTCCCCTTACAGGGGAGGAATAGCCCCCCCTAAGACCGCCGCACCACCTCGCGAATCACGAAATGCGAGGCCAGCCGCGTCACCCCCGGTAGGCGGGCCAGCGTCTCGCGGTGGATGCGTTCGTAACTGTCGTCGCGGCGCACCTCGACCTGGATCATGTAATCCGCCTCGCCGCTCATCAGGAAACACTCGACGATCTCGGGACAGCGCAGGATTTCGCGCTCGAACGCCGCCATGGTATCCTGCCGCTGGTCCTTCAGCGTGACGTTGACCATCACGGTCGAGGGCCGCCCCCGCGCCTCATGGCTCAGGATCGCGCGGTATCCGGTGATGACGCCACTCTCGCGCAGTTGCGCCACGCGGCGATGCGCGGCGCTGGCGGACAGGCCGACCTTCTCGCCCAGCGACGCGCTGGTCAGGTCGGAATCGCGGGCCAGCTGGGCCAGGATACGGCGGTCGATCGCATCGGACATTTCATCCCGATACATCCGTATGATGCGCAAGAAAATCCCGTTTAAGCCATCTACGTGGGACCGCTTTGCACACCTCTCCCACCCTATCGGCGCTACTATCGCCCCAACAATCTTACGGAGAGTCTCTCATGCGCGTCGGTGTCCCCAAGGAAATCAAGAACCACGAATATCGCGTCGGCCTGACCCCGCCGTCGGTCGCCGAGCTGGTCGCCGCCGGTCATGAGGTGATCGTCGAGACCAAGGCCGGCACCGGCATCGACTTCGAGGACCAGGACTATATTGACGCGGGCGGGCGCATCGTCGCCACCGCCGCCGAGGTGTTCGACCAGGCCGAGATGATCGTGAAGGTCAAGGAGCCGCAGCCGGTCGAGGTCGCGATGCTCCGTCCGCATCACCTGCTCTTCACCTATCTCCACCTCGCCGCCGACAAGCCGCAGGCCGAGGGCCTGATGAAGTCGGGCGCGACCTGCATCGCCTATGAAACGGTCACCAGCCCGCGGGGCGGCGTCCCGCTCCTGAAGCCGATGTCGGAAGTCGCGGGCCGCATGGCTGTGCAGGTCGGCGCGCATTATCTCGAAAAGCAGCAGGGCGGCCGTGGCATCCTGCTCGGCGGGGTACCCGGCGTGGCACCGGCCAAGGTCGCGATCCTGGGCGGCGGCGTCTCGGGCGTGAACGCGGCGCAGATGGCGGTCGGCCTGCGCGCCGACGTCACCATCTACGACATCAACAACGACCGTCTGGCCGAGCTGGACATGTTCTTCTCCAGCCAGATCAAGACCGCCTATGCGTCCAAGGCGGCGATCGCTGCGGCGGTGAAGAATGCGCACCTCGTCATCGGCGCGGTGCTGGTTCCCGGTGCGGCGGCGCCCAAGCTCGTCACCCGCGACATGCTGAAGACGATGAAGCGCGGGTCGGTGATGGTCGACATCGCGATCGACCAGGGCGGCTGCTTCGAGACCAGCCATGCCACGACCCACCAGGACCCGGTGTTCGAGGTCGACGGCGTGATCCATTACTGCGTCGCCAATATGCCCGGCGCGGTCGCCCGCACCTCGACCTTCGCGCTGAACAACGCGACGCTGCCTTTCGCGGTGAAGCTGGCGAACATGGGCGCCGAGGCCGCGATGAAGGCCGACGCGCATCTGGCGAACGGCCTGAACGTCTCGGGCGGCAAGATCCGCCACGCGGCGGTCGCCGAAGCGCTCGACCTGCCGTTCGAGGCTTGGGCAGGCTAAACCCCTTTTCGTACTGAGCGAAGTCACGGCCCGGGGCCATTGCGCCTTTGCCTTCGACTTCGCTCAGACGGCCTCAGCCGGACACTCTTTACGTCTCGGCACCCAAAAGAAGCGAAACAAAACTGGAACATCGCCGTTGATCCCGTCGAAAGGATCACGCCATGACCGACAATCCCAAGACCGAGCCCTTCTCCAATGCCGAGAAGGACCCCGATGACTGGACCACCGGCGATGAGCCGATGACCGGCGCGCAGGCCAGCTATCTCAAGACCCTGTCCGAAGAAGCGGGCGAAGCGTTCGACGATACGCTGACCAAGGCGGATGCTTCCAAGCGGATCGACGCGTTGCAGGACAAGACCGGCCGGGGCCAGTAATCCCTATTGCCCCATCATGCGAAGCGCCTGATCGAGCAGCATCACCCGCTGCTCGATTGCCGGGCGATAGGTGGCATCGGCCGGCGTCTTTTGCAGCGCGAGCCGCCACAGGATTTCCGCCTTCTTGAAATCCCCGGCGCGCATCCACGCCAGCCCCTCGAAAAAGAAGGGCGTGGGATCGTTCGGCCCCAGCCTGCGCGCGCGGCGAAAGGCGAATTGCGCGGCGGGCGACATCTGATAGCCGTCATGCGCGAACAGGACATTGCCCAGCTCGGTCCAATAGGGAACGCTCCGCGGGCTACCGCCAACCGCGCCCAGCATGATCTTCACCGCCGTGCGCTTGTCGCCCGAACGGGACAAGGCGTCGGCCGCGACAAACATCTGCGCCTCTTCGCCGAACCGCCCGATCAGCTGGTTGCGCAAGTCGGCAATCGCGTCGTCATCGTGCAGCGCGTCGGGGCGCGGCGTGGGCGCACTGGCCGCCAATGTCGGCCGCCCCTGCCACGCATAGCCGACCCCGCCCAGCGCCAGCGCGGCACCCAGCATCGTCCAGAGCGGCCGGGGAAACCGCAGCCACAGCGCCAGCCCCATGGCCGCCGCCGCCAGTACCAGCAGGATCAGCCAGCCCATCAGCGGCGCCTCCGAAAACTCGACCGGGCGATCCATGCGCCGATGGCGAGCAACAGGATCGGCGTCGCCCACAGCAGCGCCGTCGCTCCCGACAAGGGCGGATCATAGCTGACATAATCGCCGTACCGCTCGACCAGCCAGTGGCGGATCGCCTCTGGCTTTTCGCCCTTCGCGATCCGCTGGCGGACCAGCGCGCGCATGTCGGCGGCCATGTCCGCATCGCTGTCGGCAATCGACTGGCCCTGGCACACGACGCAGCGCAGCTCGCCCATCAGCGCGCGCGCCTGCGCCTCGGCACGGGGATCGGGGAGCTGGGTATTGCCGTAATCGGGCGCGGGGGTGCCAGCCGCCAGCAGCAGGGCAAGGACCCGGCTCATCGCGCCGCCGCCACGTCGCGGACGATCTGGTCGACCTGATCGGCGCGGATATCACCGATATATTGTCGGACGATCCGCCCGCGCCCGTCGATCAGGAACGTCTCCGGCACACCCGACGAGCCGAGCGCCATCTGCACACTGCTGCGCGCATCGTCGCCGATCGCGGTGTAGGGATCACCGTTGCGGCGCAGGAAATCGGCGATGGCGGGGCCCTTGTCGTGAATGGCGATGGCGTCGATCGCCACGCCCTTCGCCTTCAGCGCCATCAGCTGCGGCGCTTCCGCGATGCAGGGGATGCACCAGCTGGCGAAGACGTTGAGCAGCCGCGGCTGGCCCTTGCCGAAATCGGCGCTTGCCAGGCCCGGCTTGCCAGGCACCATCGGGTCCAGGCGGAAATCGGGCAGCGGCTTGTCGACCAGCGTCGAATGGACGGCGGTGTCGGCCGGGTGCATCAGCCGGGTCGCGACCACGACGAACAATATCGCGAAGACCGCCAAGGGGGCCCAGATCAGCCAGCGCTTCATTCCCACAACCGCGCCCTTCGCCGCTGTTGCCAGCCCTTGAACCACCGACCAAACAACGCCAGCGCCCCGCCCAGCGCGACCAGCGCACCGCCCAGCCAGATGAGCGTGACGAACGGCTTCCACCACAGCCGCAATTGCCAGCGGCCGGTCGCCACGTCCTGCTGCCCCAGCACCGTGTAGAGCTGTCCGTCCCAATGGGTCGCGATGGCGCTTTCGCTGGTCGTGGTCGGCGGATCGGTGAAGAAGCGTTGTTGCGGGCGCAGCGTCTCGGCTGTGCCGTCGCGCGCCACGGTCAGCTTGGCGGCCAAGGCTGACCAATTGGGCCCGACATTGGGATAGATGCGATCGAGCTGCACCCGCCACGGGCCCACGATCGTCGCCTGCCCCGGATACAGCGCCACCAGCCGCTCAGCGGTGAAGGCGCTGTCGCAGGCCATGCCGATCATGCTCACCCCGATCCCGGCATGGGCGACGACCATGCCCCAGATGGGCAGCGGCGTGCGCCGCCAGTTGCGCCGAGTAATCGGCAAGACGCTCGCCACGATCAGCCCGACCCCGAAGGACAGGCCGAGCAGCGGCAATATGCCCATGCCGCCGGTCAGGGTCAGGACCAGCGCGAAGGTCCCTGCCGCAGCGACCATCGGCCATAGCATGCGGATCAGCACCGCCTCCGCCTGATCCTGCCGCCAGCGAAGCATCGGCCCCACCGCCATGACGGCGACCAGCGCCAGCGCGATCGGCCCGGCGGCGGCGTGGAAGAAGGGCGGGCCGACCGACAGCCGCACGCCGAACCCGGCGGCAACCAGCGGATAGAGCGTGCCGATCAGCACGATGCCCAGGATCACCGACAGCAGCAGATTGTTGACGACCAGCCCGCCCTCGCGGCTGACGAAGGCGAAGCTCCGCCCCGCCCGCACCTGCCCGATCCGCGCGCCGAACAGTGCCAGCGCCCCGCCGATATAGATACCCAGCAGCGCCAGGATGAACGCTCCGCGCCGGGGATCGACGGCAAAGGCATGGACGCTGGTCAGGATGCCGGATCGCACCAGGAAGGTGCCGATCATCGACATGGAAAAGGCGACCACCGCCAGCATCACCGTCCACGCCCGAAGGCCGTCGCGCGCCGCCAGCACATTGACCGAATGAAGCAGCGCGGTCGCGGCCAGCCACGGCATCAACGAAGCATTCTCGACCGGGTCCCAGAACCACCAGCCGCCCCAGCCCAGCTCATAATAGGCCCAGTAGGAGCCCGCCGTGATGCCGATGGTCAGCAGCACCCAGGCACCCAGCACCCAGGGCCGCATCGCGCGGGCAAAGGCCGGGCCGACCTGCCCGGTCACCAGCGCGCCGACCGCAAAGGAAAAGGCGACCGACAGCCCGACATAGCCCGCGTACAGCGTCGGCGGGTGAAAAGCCAAGCCGGGGTCCTGCAACAGCGGGTTCAGCCCCTGCCCCTCGATCGGCGCGGGGTTCAGTCGCGCGAACGGATTCGAGGCGAACAGCAGGAAGGCATAGAAACCCAGCGCGATCGTGCCCTGCGCGGCCAGCGTCGCGACATGGGTCGCCCGGTCGAGCGTGCGTTCCTTCCATGCCACCAGCGCGCCGCCCGCGCCCAGGATCGTCACCCACAGCAGCATCGAGCCTTCATGATTGCCCCAGGCGCCTGCGAATTTGTATATCCACGGCTTGGCCGAATGGCTGTTCTCGGCGACCAGCTTGACCGACAGATCGGTGTTCAGGAACACCGCGATCAGCGCCGCCATGGCGATCGCGACGAGTGCTCCCTGTACGATGGCGACGGGGCCAATCGCCGCCATCGCCTGCTCGCCCGCCGCATCCTTGCGACGGAGTGCGAGCACGCCCAGCAACAGCTGCAACCCCGCCAGCATCGCGGCGAACCAGAGCGCGGCCAGACCGCTTTCCGCGATCACGGCTCCAGGCTCCGGCTCTCGTGCATCTTGCCCGCCATTTCGGGGGGCATGTATTTCTCATCATGCTTGGCGAGCAGGTTGGTCGCGACGAAGCGGCCATCGGGCTGGAACTGCCCCTCCGCCACCACGCCCGATTTTTCGCGGAACAGGTCGGGCGTGATCCCGGCAAAGGTGACGGGCGTCGTCGCCTTGCCGTCGGTCACGACGAAGCGCACCGTCACGCCGTCGGGCGCGCGGTGTACCGATCCCGCCTGAACCATGCCGCCCAGCCGCACGGCCTTGCCCAGCGGCAGGCCCTGCGCCTTCGCGTCGGAGGGGGTGTAGAAGAACGCCGCCTGGTCCTTCATCGCCGACATGGCGAGCAGCACCGCCGTGACGATCGCGGCCAGCGCCAGCAGCGCCAGCGTGAGGCGTTGGGATTTGGGCGTCATTTCTCGGCGCGCTTCATCGCCAGATAGCTGATCAGGGTCAACGCGCCCGCGCCCCCCAGCATGACCGCATAGGCCGCCGCCACGAACGCCATCTGGTTCATGCGCGCGCCATCCGCCGCATCCGCGCCTCGGCCTTGGCCCGAGCGAGCAGCGTGCGCATCCGCATCAGCACGATGGCCGCGAATAGGAAGGTGAAACCGCCGAGCGCGATCGGCAGCGGCCAGAGCAGCGACTTGTCGATGCTGGAGCCGGTCAGCCCGATCGACTGGCCCTGATGCAGTGTGTTCCACCAGACGACCGAGTAGCGGATCACCGGAAGCAACGCCGTGCCCGCCAGCCCGTACAGCGCCGGAATTCGCCCATCCCCGCCGCGATCCGCATCGGCGCGGGCGAGTGCGATATAGCCCAGATAGACGAAGAGCAGCAGCAGCATCGAGGTCAGCCGCCCGTCCCATTGCCACCATGTCCCCCAGGTCGGTCGTCCCCAGATCGAACCTGTGGCGAGACACAGGGCGGTAAATACCGCCCCCGGCCAGGCAATGGCGCGGCCCGCGACTTGCGCCAGTGGATGCCGCCACACGATCAGCGACAGGCTGGCGATGGCGATCCCGCTCCATCCCCCCATGCCCAGCCAGGCGGCGGGGACATGGATATAGAGGATGCGCACCGTCTCGCCCTGAAGATAATCCGGCGGCGTCTGGGTCAGCCCTGCCCAGACCGCAACCGCGATCAGCACGATGCCGATCCCCAGGAAAATCCCGGTCAGCGGACGAGCGATCTTCAGGAAACGCGCAGGGTTGGCAAGGGTGTGCAGTGTGGCCACGATGACCGGACTGTAAGGCGGTTTTTCGGGCGCGTCATCCGTTGCGACGGGATAAAGTTTGACGCTCTTTCCGTCTTCTTAAGCCCCTCCCGCAGGCGGGAGGGGGTTGGGG
>NZ_LDTE01000075.1 GCF_001476905.1 Sphingomonas sanguinis
CTCGGCATGGAGCCGCGCCACCGTGTCGCTGCCGGTCGTGGTGCACAGCCCCGGCACCACGGCATGGACGATCGCGCCCAGCCCGCCGACGATCATGATTCCCCCGAACCGTGCCGCGACACCGAAATGCTCGACATAGCTTTCGCCGACGCTTTCGGGATGTTCGGTAAACAGGCGACGGAACATGACGGGCATTCTCCTATGGCCGAGCGGTGATCCTATCATGGCGATGGGGATTGGCCAAATCAGCCTTTGGACGGGCTGACGAAGATGTCCTCGATCGTCAGCGCGAACAGCTCGGCGATCTTGAAGGCGAGGGGGAGCGAGGGATCGTAGCGCCCCGTCTCGATCGCGTTCACGCTCTGGCGGCTGACCTCCAGCCGCTCGGCTAGGTCCTGCTGGCTCCAGCCGCGCTCGGCGCGCAAGGCGCGGAGGTGGTTGTTCATCGCGCCGCCCGCCCTTCGAGAAAGGCGTTTAGGCATCCGCCGAGCCCCAGTCCGCCGAACCACAGCACGGTCGCATAATAGCTCGGCATGTGCGGAGCGAGGCCGAAATCCTCCAGAAAGCCCCAGGCGGTTACGACCGACAGCATGAAGCCGGTCGCCACCAGCGACTGGCGGACCAGCAGCATCCGTACATATTCGTCGCGCATCTCGATCAGCAGCCGGGCGATGACGGCGAACACCCCGATGATCGGCAGCGCGGGCAACAGCGCGACGACATAAGCGAGCAAGCCCGTGGGCGGCGCATGGCGGAACCACATATTCGCGCCCACCAGCGCGACGGCATACAGGCAGAAGGTCAGGAGCAGGCGATAAGTATAACGCTTCATTTCGGGGCGCAGGGACATGACGAACCTCCTTCAATGTGAAGGAGGCTTTACATGGAAAGTTCGCTTTACGTCAAGCGTCCTTTACGTCGCGGCGAGTTGCTCCACCATGTCCTGCGCCAACAGGCTGAGCGTGTCGTCGCGCGCGCCCATCACCACGATGCGGTCGCCCGCCCGCGCTTCCGCCACCAGTGCCTCCGCCGCCTGGGCACGGTGGGCGATGTGGCGGGCGTCGACGCCGCGCCCGCGCAGGTCGGCGGCGATGTCGGCGCTGGTCACTTCGCGCGCGACGGTGCCGCCGAAATAGGCCGGGTCGGGCAGGGCCAGCACGTCGCCCGCCCGCATGCGCGTGGCGATGCTGTCGACCAGTTCGCGGCGCATGACCTTCAGCGGGCCGTAGCCGTGCGGCTGGAACAGGATCAGCAAGCGTCCGGGAAAGGCATGGAGCGTGTCGAGCGTGGCGGCGATCTTGTCGGGGTTGTGCCCGAAATCGTCGATGACGGTGACGCCGCCCGCCTCGCCAACCTTCTCGAACCGGCGCTTCAGGCCGGTGAAGCGCTCGACCGCGCGGATCGCATCGATCAGCGGCACGCCCGCCGCCACGCTTGCGCCGATCGCGGCCAGCGCGTTGGAGACATTGTGGCGGCCCGGCACCGACAGCCGGACGTGATAACCCGCGCCGCCGGTGATCAGGTCGAACGAAATCGCGAACGGCTCGGGCTTCAGCGCCTCGGCGACCAGATCGCCCGCGCCCTCGACCGCGAAGGTGGTGAGGTTGGGGATGTCGGCCAGCAAGGCCGCCGTTTCGGCGTCGCCCGCATTGGCGACCACATGCCGCGCCCGGGCGGCGAAACCGCCGAACAGGTCGCGCAATTCCTCCAGCGACTTGTGATCCAGGCTGACATTGTTCAGCACCGCGATGGCCGGATTGTAGAGCGCGATCGAGCCGTCGCTTTCGTCCACCTCGCTGACGAACGCCGCGCCGCCGCCGACCAGCGCGCTGGCGAAGGGACTGTCGGTCGTGACGAAGTCTTTCATCACCGCGCCGTTCATCGCGGTCGGATCGCGCCCCGTTTCGTGCAGGATGAAAGCGATCATGCCGGTGACGGTCGACTTGCCGCTGGTCCCCGCCACGCCGATCGGCAGCGTGCTCTCGTTGAACAGGCTGGCGAGCATCTGCGCCCGGGTGGCACGGGGACAGCCCAGCCGGTTGGCCGCGACGATATCGGGCACCGTCTCCTCGACGGCGGCCGAGGCGATGACGAGCTGGTCGGGAGACACCACGCCCGACCCGTCCTGTGGGAATAGCGCGATCCCGGCGGCGCGCAACGCATCGAACTTGGCCGCAACGCGCCCCTGGTCGAGCCCCCGGTCGGAGCCCGATACCGTCTGCCCACGCGCGCGCAGGATCATCGCCAGCGGCATCATCCCCGATCCGCCGATACCCACCAGAAAACAGGAATTGCCGTTGGTCATGGCGCCACGCTATCGGCGAGTTGGCGGCACAGGGCAATGCCCGGCCGGATGGGGCTCCAAGGGGACGCGCTGAAATGAAGATCGGAATCCTCGCCCCCGCCAGCATCGGCAACCCCGCCGCCGAAGCGCCGGTCAGCGCCTTCGCCGCGATCGCCTATCCGGATGTCGACCTGATCTTCCACCCGCAATGCTATGAGCAGGACGGGCATTTTGCGGGGGCCGACGAGCGCCGCGCCTCGGCCTTTCTGGAGTTCGCGAACGATCCGGGCATCGACGCGATCTGGTTCCTGCGCGGCGGCTATGGATCGAACCGCATCCTATCGCGGGTCATGCCGAACCTGAACGCGGCGGCGGGGCACAAGACCTATATCGGCTATTCCGATCTCGGCTTCGTGCTGGCCGCGCTCTATGCCCGGCGGATCGGGCGGCCGGTGCACGGGCCGATGGCGAGCGATATCCGCCGCCAGCAGGGCGACGTGACCGTGGCGCGCTCGCTCGGCTGGCTGGTCAGCGGCGACCGGCAGGGGCTGGAGCCCGGGCTCGACGGGCGTCCGGCGGCGGCTTTCAACCTGTCGATCCTGTCCGCGCTGATCGGCACGCCCTGGCTCCCCGACCTGACCGACCATGTCCTGATCGTCGAGGAGGTGTCCGAGCATCTCTATGCGGTCGACCGGATGCTGTTCACCATGGCCAATGCCACCCAGTTAAAGGGCGTCGCGGGCGTCCGGCTAGGCGCGGTCAGCAACGTCCAGCCCAACGAGCCCGAATGGGGCGAGACGCTGGAGTTCATGATTCAGCGCTGGTGCACCGAGATGGGCGTGCCCTATCTGGGACGGGCCAGAGTGGGGCACACCCAGGACAATCATCTGGTGCCGTTCGGGATCGTGTGAGGGGAGAATGACGGTGAAGGCATGGATTCTGGCTATGGGCTTCGCGCTGGCCGCCACGGCGGCGACGGCGCAGACATCCTCCCCGTCGCAGATATTCGTATCCGCGACCGGCACCGCACTGGCCGCGCCCGATCGGGCGACCATCGCCTATACTGTCCGGGGGGAGGGGGCCACGTCGGACGAGGCGACGACGAAGCTGCGCGATCAGGCCAAGGCGATTCGCGCCGGCGCGGAGCAGGTCGTGCGTGGTGCGATGGAGCTTCACACCTCCGATCTTGCGATCGAGCCCGTACGGTCGCGCGAATGCAATAGCGGCTATGGCCAGGTCCAGCTTTCGACCGGCGCGTGCGCGATCCAGGGTTATGTCGCGACCATGCAGGTGATCGTCAACACTGCGCGGATCGGTGACGCAGGAACGCTGATCGGTGTCATCGGTCGGCTCGGGGGATTGCAGGCCCGGCTTCAGAATTACTGGCTCAGCGACTCCGAGCCCGTTCGGCAGAAGGCGATGCGCGCCGCACTGGCCGGGGCCAGGGCGCAGGCGCAGCTGATCGCGGAAGGATCGGGGCAGAAGCTGGGCCGATTGCTGCGGGTCCAGGACAGCAATTACCGCGAAGTCGTGATCGCGATGCCCGAAAGCGCACCGACCGGTGCATCCTCCGTGCCGCCGCCCCCGCCGCCTCCGGCCCCGGCGGCACCCATCCGCGTCGACCTGTCGCCCGCACCGATCGATATCAAGGTTACGTTGATGGCGGCCTACGCTATCGATCAATAGCGCTGGCATCTGCACGTGATGTCACCGATATGCTGTGTGTTGTTTGCGGAGAAAACGCCGCCATTCCTCTCCTGCGGATAATGATGTGGGTGAAGTCGGGCGACGTTGCTGCCGCTTCGCTCCACAAAGTGGATCAGGATCGACGGCTTATGAAGAATATTATTGTTGGCGGTGTTTCCGAAACTTGAGAGGGGTGTCCATCGTCTTTTCCTGCGGGGGGCGAAAGTAGGAGAGATATCATGGCAGACAGCAATGGCGGCGGTGGCCGCGACAACAATCCCGGCAATTTCGCCAACGACCGCGAAAAGGCGTCCGAAGCAGGGCGCAAGGGCGGCCAGGAAAGCGGCGGCAACTTCAAGAACGATCCCGAACGCGCCGCCGAGGCCGGCTCCAAGGGTGGCCAGGCCAGCCATGGCGGTGGCGGCCAGAACCGCTGATCCAGGCCGGACCGGTGGACTCGGGCGGCGGCGGTTTTGGACCGCCGCCGCCCTTTATTTCAAAAAAAACGGTTATGAGGGCATCGCATTAACCATTGGCGCCTAGGCCAGCGTCGATGGAAATGCGTAAGATCTGCACCGGATGCCGCGACGGTATCGATTTCGACATCCCGTTTGCGATGGCATTCCAGCCGATCGTCGACACGGCGACAGGCCGCCCCTTTGCCTATGAGGCGCTGATTCGCGGTGTCGCGGGTGAAAGTGCCTATAGCGTGCTGTCGCAGGTGACTGAGGCCAACCGCTATTCCTTCGACCAGGCGTGCCGTGTGAAGGCGATCGAGACCGCGATGGCCGCCGGGATCATGGACGGCGACGCACGCCTGTCGATCAACTTCCTGCCCAACGCCGTCTATTCGCCGATGGCCTGTATCCAGCTGACCCTGCGGACCGCCCAGGCGCAGGGGCTGCCCGTCGACCGCCTCATTTTCGAGTTCACCGAGAATGAGCAGATGGGCTCGCCCGAGCATGTCGCGAGCATCATCGACTCCTATAAGCAGATCGGCTTTTCGGTCGCGATCGACGATTTCGGCGCGGGCCATTCGGGGCTGGACCGCTTCGTGCGCTTCGCACCCGACGAGGTGAAGCTGGACATGGAACTGGTCCGCGACATCGACACCGATCCCCGCCGACGCGCCATCGTGCGTGCCATGGTCGGCATGTGCGCCGAGCTCGACACGCTGCTGATCGCCGAGGGGATCGAGACGGCGGCAGAGGCGGCGACGCTGAACGCATTGGGCGTTCGTTATCACCAGGGATATTGGTATGCCCGCCCCGCGCTGGCGCGGCTGCCGGAGGTTCGGGTCTACGCCTGACCGCCACCCCGTATACCTGACGGGGAATCTTCCCTATAGAGCCCCGCGCCCGGTTCTGCCGGTGCATCACCTATAGCTATCGAAGAGAGTATCCATGTCCGCGATGTTCCGTATCACGCTGCCCGACGGTTCCGTCCGTGAGGTCGCGCCCGGAACTACTCCCGCGGACATCGCCGCCGCGATCGGTCCGGGCCTGGCCAAGGCGGCGATCGCCGCGCGCGTCGATGGCGAGCTGCGCGACATCATGCGCCCGTTGGAGGGCGACTCCGTGCTCGCCCTGGTGACCGCGAAGGACGAGGCCGATGCGCTCGAACTCGCCCGCCACGACTATGCGCATGTTCTCGCCGAGGCGGTGCAGGCGCTGTTCCCCGGCACGCAGATCACCTTCGGGCCTGCGACCGACGACGGCTTCTATTACGACTTCGCGCCGAAGGACCGCCCCTTCACCGAGGAGGACCTGCCCGCGATCGAGGCCGAGATGCGCAAGATCATCGCGAAGGACGAGCCGCTGATCCGCGAGGTCTGGACCCGCGAGCAGCTGATCGAGCGTTGGACGCAGCAGGGCGAGAGCTTCAAGGCGCAATGGGCCGCCGAGCTGCCCGATGACGAGGAATTGACCGTCTACCGCGCAGGGCGCGGCGAGGACGCCTGGCTCGACATGTGTCGCGGTCCGCACCTGGCCTCGACGGGCAAGCTCGATCCCAACGCCTTCAAGCTGACCCGCGTGTCGGGCGCCTATTGGCGCGGCGACCAGAAGAACGCGATGCTCAGCCGCATCTACGGCACCGGCTGGCTCAACAAGAAGCAGCTGGCCGAGCATCTGACCCGGCTGGAGGAAGCCGCCAAGCGCGATCACCGCAAGCTGGGCAATGAGATGGACCTGTTCCACCTCCAGCAGGAGGCGCATGGCTCGGTCTTCTGGCATCCCAAGGGCTATCGCATCTGGCGCGAGCTGGAGGCCTATATGCGCCGCGCGATCGACGGCACCGGCTATCGCGAGGTGAAGACTCCGCAGGTGATGGACGCGCGCCAGTGGGAGCAGTCGGGCCACTGGGGCAAGTATCGCGAGAATATGTTCGTGATCCCCGACGAAGTGCCGAACGTCGAGGACGAAGGCCCGCTGGTGTCGGACGATGCGCAGTGGATGGCGCTGAAGCCGATGAACTGCCCGGCGCACGTCCTGATCTTCCGCCAGGGGATCAAGTCCTATCGCGACCTGCCGCTGCGCCTGTATGAAAATGGCTGCTGCCACCGCAACGAGCCGCACGGCGCGCTGCACGGCCTGATGCGTGTGCGCCAGTTCACCCAGGACGACGCGCACATCTTCTGCCGCGAGGACCAGATCGTCGAGGAGGTTCGCGCCTTCTGCGAGCTGGCGGACCGTATCTACAAGGATTTCGGCTTCACCTATTCGATCAAGCTGGCGCTGCGCCCCGAAAAGCGCTTCGGCACCGAAGAGATGTGGGACATGGCCGAGACTGAGCTGCGCGACGCGGTCGTGCGCGCCGGGCTGGCCACCGAGGCCTATGGCTGGGAAGAGCTGCCGGGCGAGGGGGCCTTCTATGCGCCCAAGCTGGAATGGCATCTGACCGACGCGATCGGCCGGACCTGGCAGGTCGGCACCATCCAGTCGGACCGCGTTCTCCCTGAGCGACTCGATGCGTCCTACATTGGCGAGGATGGCGAGCGGCATCGCCCGATCATGCTCCACCGCGCGATCTTCGGCTCCTATGAGCGGTTCATCGGCATCCTGATTGAGCATTATGCGGGCCGCTTCCCGGTCTGGCTGGCGCCGGTGCAGGCGGTGGTTGCGACGATCGTGTCGGACGCCGACGGTTATGCGGAAGAGGCGGCGGCCAAGCTGGCGGCGGCGGGCATCCGGGTCGAGACCGATCTGCGCAACGAGAAGATCAACTACAAGGTGCGCGAACATTCGGTCGCCAAGGTCCCCGTACTGCTGGTCGTCGGCAAGCGCGAGGCCGAGGAAGGCAAGGCCGCGGTCCGTCGTCTGGGCAGCCAGGCGCAGGAGATCATGACACTGGACGAAGCCATCGCGATGCTGCGCGAGGAAGCGACTCCGCCCGATCTGCGCGGCTAAATCAGCATTAAGTAATGGAAGGGGCGGGGCGTTTGTCTCGCCCTTTCAAATTCGGGCCCGATCGCTTATATTGAAATCGTAATTGCCACAGGAGAAATACCCATACGTCCTCCCATGATGCGCCGTCCGATGCAGGCGCCGCCGATGAACGGTCCTCGGTTCAACGAGTGGATTCAAAGCCCCAAGGTTCGCGTGATCGACCATGAGGGCGAGAACCTTGGCGTGATGTACACGCGCGAGGCGATGGCGCAGGCCCAGGAGCTGGGACTCGACCTGGTCGAGGTGTCGCCCAACGCCGATCCGCCCGTCGCCAAGTTCCTCGACGTCGGCAAGTATAAGTACGAGGCGCAGAAGAAGGCGAACCTCGCCCGCAAGTCGCAGAAGACGCAGGAGATCAAGGAGATCAAGATGCGTCCGAATATCGACGACCATGATTACGACACCAAGATGAAGAAGGTGGTCGAATTCATTGGCGAGGGCGACAAGGTGAAGGTCACCATGCGCTTTCGCGGCCGCGAGCTGAGCCATGGCCAGCTCGGCATGAACGTGCTCCAGCGCGTCGCCGAGCAGGTGGCCGAGGTCGCTAAGGTCGAAGCTTATCCGCGCATGGAAGGCCGCCAGATGCTGATGGTGCTGGCGCCCAAATGATGCGTGGCGACTCGGGGGGTGATCCTTCGAGTTGCGCGATGTTTTTCAGAACCCCTGGCGGCTCGATCGGCCGCTGGGGGTTTTGTTTTGGGGCGCGCAGAGGCGCGGAGGACGTAGAGGGTTTTAGCAGGTCGGGCGGGCGGCTCAGCCGGCCGCAAATGACTGGCCCACACTCCGTTCAGGTTAGGCAGGGGCCAAAGCTGGCGGGATCAGGATGTCTTGCGCCGTTGTTAGGATTGGGGGCGGCTGGGCAAAGGCGGACGTCACGGAAATCTATTCCTCCCCTGCAAGGGGAGGGGTGTCGCCGCCTGCGAGGGAAGGCCACCTCTCGAACCGGGACACCCCTCCGTCCGGCCTTCGGCCAGCCACCTCCCCTTGCAGGGAGGAAAGAGCGCCCCTCTGCCCAAAACAACCTCTGCGTTCTCCGCGCCTCTGCGCGAAACTCCCCCGCGAAGGTCTGGGAACCGCTAAGCCGCAATCTCCATCGTTTCCCCCGCCGCCGCGCCCAGCAGGCGTTTCTCCAGCGTCTTTAGTCGCCCGCTATTGGTGATCTGGTCCCCGGTCAGGTCGGTCAGATAGAACACGTCGACCGCACGCTCGCCATAGGTCGCGACATGGGCGGAGTGGATCGTCACCTTCGACTGGAACAGCGCATGGGCCAGCTGGTTGAGCAGCGCCGGGCGGTCGCGGGCATGGACCTCGACCACGGTGAAGCGATTCGACGCGCGGTTGTCGATCAGGACGTTGGGCGCGATGGGGAAGGCGTCGGCGCGCGGCCGGGCGTTGGGCTTGGCGACCAGCCGGTCCGACATCTTGTTGCGGTTGGCGAGCGCATCCTCGATCGCGCGGCGCAGGCGGGATAGCTGCCCCGGATCGTCGAAGGGGCGGCCCAGCGGGTCCTGGACCAGGAAATTGTCGATCGCCATGCCGTCGCGCGTGGTGTGGATGCGCGCGTCGATGATGTTGCCGCCCGCGACATGGATCGCGCCCGCGATACGGTAGAAGAGCCCCGGATGGTCGGCGGCGTAGATGGACACCAGCGTCGCACCCCGCTCGCCATAAACTTGCGCGTCGATCGATAGCTGCGCATCGCCCGCCGCCGCCATCTGGCGCGCGTTATGGGCCAGCACATCCTCGGGCTCTGCGATCCAATAGGCTTCGGGCAGGCGGCGGACATGCGCGGCGAACTTCGCCTCTGGCCAGCCGAGCAACTCGCCCAGCCGCGCCTGCTTGGCGGCGATCCGCTCGGTCCGCCCACGCTGTTTGTGGCCGAGGCGCAGCACCTCTTCGGCGGCTTCGTAGAGATCGCCGAGCAACTGGCGCTTCCACCCGTTCCAAGTGCCGGGCCCCACCGCACGAATGTCGACGATGGTCAGCAGGAGGAGCAGGCGAAGCCGCTCGGGGCTCTGCACCGTCTCGCAGAAGTCGAGGATCGTCTTGAAGTCCGACAGGTCGCGCTTGAACGCGGTGGCCGACATCAGCAGGTGCCAGCGGACCAGCCAGGCGACCGTCTCGGTCTCCGCCTCGCTCAAGCCCAGCCGGGGGCAGAGCCGCTCGGCGACTTCTGCACCCAGGATCGAATGGTCTCCGCCGCGCCCCTTGGCGATGTCGTGGAGGAGGACCGCGACATAGAGGACGCGGCGCGACACGATCTGGTCGATGATCGCGGAGGCGACGGGGTGCTCCTCGACCAGTTCCTGCCGCTCGATCCGGGCGAGCAGGCCCAGCGCGCGGATGGTATGTTCGTCCACCGTATAGTGGTGGTACATGTCGAACTGCATCTGCGCCACGACCCGGCCGAAATCGGGCATGAAGCGACCGAAGACGCCCGCCTCGTTCATCCAGCGCAGTACCAGTTCAGGGTCATGGCGGCTGGTCAGTACGTCGAGAAACAGGGCGTTGGCGCGGGGTGAGGTGCGGATATCGTCGGCGAGCTTGGCATCGCGCGACGCGGCCCGCATCGCGAGCGGATGCACCTCCAGCTCATAGCGGTCGGCGAGCTGGAATATCTCGATCAGCCGAACCGGGTCTTCCTGAAAAAAGTCGTCGCGCGGCAAAGCGAGCCTTCCGCGATCCAGGACGAAGCCGTTCAACCGTCGCGGACGGCGGCGGATGGTCGGCAGGCCGAAGCGATGCCCGCGCGCCGCGAACCGCTCGTCCAGATGCGCCAGGAACGCGCCGGTCAGCGCACCGACCGTCTTCACCTGCAGGAAATAGAGCTGCATGAACCGCTCGACCTTGGCCTTGCCGGGCCGGTCGGAGAAGCGCATCCGCTCGGCGATCTGGCGCTGCACGTCGAAGGTCAGCCGGTCCTCGCCGCGCCCGGTGATCAGATGCAGGTGGCACCGCACGGCCCACAGGAAATTGTCGGCGCGGTGGAATTGCCGATATTCCTCGCGGGTGAACAGGCCGCGCTCGATCAGCTCGGCGGCGCGCTCCACGTCATAGACATATTTGCCGATCCAGAAGAGCGCGTGCAGGTCGCGCAGGCCGCCCTTGCCCTCCTTCACATTGGGTTCGACGACATAGCGGGTGTCGCCCATCTTGCGGTGCCGCAGGTCGCGCTCGGCCAGCTTGTCGGCGATGAACTGGCGGTGCGAGTCTGTCTGGATCTCCGCCTTGAAGCGGCGCGCCGTCTCTTCGTACAGCGCCTGGTCGCCGCACAGGAACCGCCCCTCCAGCAGGGCGGTGCGCACGGTTACGTCGGCCTTGGCCTGGCGGATCGTCTCGTCGACCGAGCGGCTGGAATGGCCGACCTTCAGCCCCAGATCCCAGAGCGAATAGAGCATCGATTCGATGACCTGCTCGGCATGGGGCGTCTGCTTGAAGGGCGTGACGAAGCCGATATCGACGTCCGAATAGGGCGCCATCTCACCCCGGCCATAACCGCCGACCGCGATCAGGGTCAGCCGCTCGCCCGCCGTGGGGTTGCTCAAGGGGTATAGCGTCTCGGTGGTGAACTCGAACAGCACCTTCAGCACCTGATCGGTCAGGTATGCCTGCGCCGCCGCCGCCTCCAGCCCGCGCGAGGGATGGAGGGACAGCCTGCGCGCCACTTCCTGCCGCCCGGCGTCGAGCGCGGCGCGCAGCACGGGGGTGATCCGGGTGCGGCCTTCCGGCCCCGTAATGCCGAGCGCGGCCACCTGTTCGGCGAGCAGGCGACGATCGACGATGGCGCGGCGGTTGGGCAGGGATTCAAAGCGGCTGTGCATGGGGCCGTCATAGAGGCTGGGGATGAACAAATGGAGAGGGCACGGCATATTCCTGCCCTTGCAGGTCAGGAAGATTAGGACGCTTGGGCCCCACGTCCGACCGTGATAGCGAACGCCGCATGGCCGACCATCACGACATTCCCGCCCTGATCGCCGATATGGGCCAGCGTGCCCGTCATGCTGCCCGCACCCTGGCGCAGATGCCGACCGCCGCCAAGGCCGCGGCGCTGCGGGCCGCCGCCCAGGCGATCCACGAGGCACGCCCGGCCATTCTGGAGGCCAATGCCCGCGATATGGCGGCTGGGGCGGCGAACGGCCTGTCCCCGGCGATGCTCGACCGGCTGAAGCTGGACGAGGCGCGGATCGCAGGCATCGTCGCGGGCGTGGAGGCGGTCGCGGGTCTGCCCGATCCGGTCGGCGAGCGGATCGACGAACGGACCCGGCCCAATGGCCTGAACCTGTCGCGTGTCCGCGTGCCGGTGGGGGTGATCGGCATCGTTTATGAAAGCCGTCCCAATGTCACGGTCGACGCGGCGGCGCTTTGTGCGATGGCGGGCAATGCCGCGATCCTGCGTGGCGGGTCGGAGGCGGTGCACAGCAACCGCGCGCTGCAGGCCGCCTTTGCCGCGGGCTGGCGCGCGGCGGGCGGCCCGGCGGGTGCGGTGCAGCTGGTCCCTGTCACCGACCGCGCGGCGGTGGGGGCGATGCTGGCCGCCGACGGGCTGATCGACCTGCTGATCCCGCGCGGCGGCAAGAGCCTGGTCGCGCGCGTCCAGGCCGAGGCGAAGGTGCCGGTGCTCGCGCATCTCGACGGGATCAACCATGTCTATGTCGACGGGTCGGCCGATCATGAGATGGCGAGGCGGGTGGTGCGCGATGCCAAGATGCGTCGCACCGGCATTTGCGGCGCGATGGAGACGCTGCTGATCGACCAGGCCTATTGCCATCCCGCCGAACTTGTCGCCGAACTGGTCGATGCGGGCTGCACCGTGCGCGGGGACGAAGCCCTTCGCGAGATCGTCCCCGGTCTGGCTGCCGCCACGCCCGAGGACTGGGACACCGAATATCTCGATGCGATCGCCAGCGTGGCGCTGGTCGACGGGGTGGAGGGCGCGATGGCGCATATCGCCGCGCATGGATCGCACCATACCGACGCGATCGTCGCGCGCGACGAGGCCGTCGCCGAGCGTTTTCTGGCGGAGGTCGACAGCGCCATCGTGCTGTGGAACGCCTCGACGCAATTCGCTGATGGCGGCGAGTTCGGACTGGGTGCGGAAATCGGCATCGCGACGGGGCGGCTCCATGCGCGCGGACCGGTCGCGCTGGAGGGGCTGACCACCTATAAATGGGTCGGGCGCGGGACGGGCCAGATCCGCGCCGAGCATGGGGGATGAGGATCGGCCTGCTCGGCGGGTCGTTCAACCCCGCTCATAGCGGCCATCGCCGCATCACGCTGGACGCGATCCGCGCGCTCGGCCTGGACGAAGTGTGGTGGCTGGTGTCGCCAGGCAACCCGCTGAAGGACGGGGCCAGCGACATGGCCCCGTTCGCCGCACGGTTTGCCTCCGCCGCGAATATGGCCCGGCGCGCGCCGATCCGGGCGAGCGCGATCGAGCAGGAACTGCACACCCGCTACACCCTCGACACGGTGCGCGGCATCCAGCGTCGCTACCCCGGCCATGACTTCATCTGGTTGATGGGCGAGGACAATTTGCAGCAGTTTCACCGCTGGCGCGGGTGGCGATCGATTGCCCGTGCGATCCCGATTGCGGTTATCGGCCGTCCGGGGTACAATGCCGCCGCCCACGCGACACCCGCGCTGGGCTGGTTCAGGCGTTTCCAGAGGCGTCCGGGCCAGGCGAAGAACTGGACGATGTGGAGTTTGCCGGCCTTCGTGCTGTTGCGCTTCCGCCCCGACCCGACTTCCGCCACGGGCCTTCGGGCCCGCGATCCGGACTGGTTTCGGCATATGGGCCGAAACGTCCCCTGAACAGGAGCTCACTTGGCCACTTCCCCGCAATCGCCGCGTCCGTCCGATCCCGCCGAGGTGGAGGCGCTGCACCGCCTGATCCTCGCGTCGCTGGATGACGACCAGGCGGTGGAGACGATCTCGATCCCGCTCGCGGGCAAGTCCTCGATCGCCGATTTCATGGTGATCGCCAGCGGTCGCTCGACCCGGCAGGTCGCCTCGATGGCGATGAAGCTGGCCGAGAAGATCAAGGCCGAGTTCGGCCGTTCGGTCCGTATCGAAGGCCTGCCGACCGCCGACTGGGTGCTGATCGACGCGAACGACGTCATCGTCCACCTGTTCCGACCCGAAGTCCGTAGCTTCTACAATCTCGAGCGCATGTGGGCGTTCGGCGATGCGCCGACCCCGCCCGCGAGTCCTGCCGACCGCACCCTCTGACGCCTTAAGAGGCCGCCCGTGCTGCTGCATATCGTCGCGCGCGGGCGGATCGGCCGTTCGCCCGAGGCCGAGCTGGTCGACCGCTATATCAAGCGGATCGGCTGGCCGACCAAGGTCACCGAACTCCCCGACACCGGCGGCAAGGTGCCGCCGCTGGAAGGACAGGTGCGTCTGGTCCTGATGGACGAGAAGGGCGAGAACGTGTCCTCGATGGATTTCGCGCGTCGGCTGGAGCGCTGGCGCGACGACGGCGTGCGCGAGTGCCGCTTCATGATCGGCGCGGCGGACGGGTTCGAGGATGAAGACCGGGCGCGCGCCGATTTGCTCATCTCCTATGGCCGGGCGACCTGGCCACACATGATGGCGCGCGCGATGCTGGCCGAGCAGCTGTTCCGCGCGACCAGCATCCTGGCCAACCACCCCTATCACCGCGAGGGCTAGGGGCGTGCGGCAGCACCGGGCCATGTTGGCGATGGCGGGGCTGGCGCTGCTGGGCGCGACCGACATCGCCGCTGACCAGCGCCGCCTGGCTGATGCACGGGTCGGCGCGGCGGCGGCGCAGGCGCGGGCCCAGGCGCTGGAGAAGCAGGCGGGGGCCGAGCGCGATGCGGCGGCCATAGCCCAGGCGAAGGAACGCGCCATGGCCGCGCGCGTCGCGGCGGCCGAGGCGGAGGTGACGGCGGCGCGCGCGCGGGTCGATCTCGTCGCCGGGCTGCTCGAACAGCAACAGGCGCGGCTGGCCAAGGCGCAGGCACCGCTCGCGCATCTGCTCGCGGCGATGCAGAGCATGGCGGCGCGTCCGCCGGTGGCGGCCGTGGCGCAACCGGGATCGATCGCCGATCTGGCGCATGTCCGTGCGGTCTTCGGCACCATTGCGCCCGTCATCGCCGCGCGATCGGCGGCGGTGCGCAGCGAGCTGGCCGCGACCCGCCGGGTCCAGGCGCAGATGACCGTGGCGGCGCGAGCGCTGGCCGGGACCACGACCAAGCTGGAAAGCGAACGCCAGGCACTCGCGAAGCTGGAGGCCAGCCACCGCGACCGGGCCGAGGCGCTGGGCCAGGTGGCGGTCGACGAGTCCAACCGCGCGCTGGCGCTGGGCGAGGCGGCGCGCGATATCGTCGACCGCATGGCCGAGCGTGGCGAGGCGCAGGCGACGGCGGGCGAGCTGCTGGCGCTGCCGGGACCCGTCTCGCGCCCGCTCGCGCCCGGTGTCATGGGGCCAGTGATCGCGCAGGGCACCTATCGCCTGCCGGTCAAGGGCAAGGTCGCGAGCGGCTTCGGCGAGATTTCCGACGCCGGTGTCCGCGCGCGCGGCATCACGCTGGCGACCGTTCCCTACGCCTCCGTCGTCGCGCCCGCGGGCGGCGAGGTGCGTTATGCGGGCGTGTTCCGGGGCTATGGCGGCATCGTCATCGTCAACCACGGTGCAGGCTGGACCAGCCTGGTGACGGGCCTAGGCGGCATCGCGGTCAAGCCGGGGCAGCGCGTGGCCGCTGGCGCGGTACTGGGCCGGGCAGGGCGGGGGCATAACGGTGTCGAGCCGCGCGTGACCGTGGAACTGCGCCGTGACGGACGACCGATGGATATCGCCGCGATCCTGGGGTGAGGGGCGGTTTTGCATCGTTGCTGGACTATGATCCGACAAGCTGGAGGCCCCCGGAATGCGATTAAATTTCTGGTACTGACTCCCAGATGGGGGCCTCCGGGTATCGCTGACCGTTTCGCAATCGGAAGCATCGGAGCCCGGTGCTGAGATCGGCTTACTTTTTACCGACACCTTCACGATACGCGCGGCGCACGGAAGCAGGCGCTTTGTTCATGAACAGAAGGATCGCATAACCGGGGCAGTATCGAGCGCTGGCAAGATGCGGGTCAAAGATCGCAGTTTCGTCCTGCGGATCGTACGCATCGCAGAAGTCTCGAGCCGCTCGGTCTACGCGCTCCACGAGCTCGTTCCGCCCAGCCGAGGTATCGAGCGCGAGGTCGGTGTAGCGCACCACCATGTCGGGTGGTGGATGCGGCGTCGTGCGGGGCGTTGCACAGGCGGACAGCAGAAGTGCGTTCAGCACCCATGATCGTTTCATGGCTTTGCCTTTTTAGGAGGGCCGACAGCCTCCGTGGCGTGGCACGCACGCGGCTGAAGACGGATGATTGTGATCGATGCCGCTCTGACCAACCGGCGCGCGGTTCACACGGCTGGTCGCCGACCCCGACCCTGTCGCGCACTTGGGTGGTTGGGCCAGGGCCGCAGCCAGAACTTCAGCGCAATCGCCTGTAGTGGAAGTTGCGGACGAATGGCTCTCCCTTGTCGGTGAGGCCCGCCGCAGACTCGGTCATTTCGTTGCCGTTCGTCGACACGATGTAGACGCGCACCGATCCCAGCCTCTTCGCCTTCGCGATATTGAGCACGAGCACATTGGGGGTCGGCGTCATGACGGCCACGCTGTCCGCCTCGCTCGTTTCTCCCTCGCTGGGCGCCATCGTTCCATCCGGACGATAAGATGCCGCCATGTGCCGGACGCTGCCGTCCTGACCGGTGATGTCGACGACCATCCGCCACTTGCCTTCACCAATGTCCTGAAAGCTGTAGACGACCCGTTTGGGAGGCGGCCCGTAGGTGCTGGGCATGCGCGTCAGGTCCAGTTCCCATCGCCCCATGAAAGGCGACGGTGCTGCTGCTTCTGATCGAACGCGTTCCGGTTGGGCGGCCGCTTCGCTGGCGAGGCCTGCGACCGTCGCGGCAGCGGCCAGAAATATAGTCGAGCGATGTAAAGGCAAACGCAGCATGCAACCTCTCCATGGATAGCCGAGGCATCGCCTCAGCGTGGGCAATGGCTGTGGTGGGCAGCGCAGGCGCGCCTTCACCGTCTCCGGGATCATGACCCCGAAGCTTCGCATTCGATCGTCCATCGTTCGTCGGCTAGAGGATCAGCCGGGATGCTCGGTTGGAGCGAAGCGGTGAAGCTCGGCGTGCCGACGCATGATGACCAAGAGGATGGCCAGTTCGATTCCGACGACGCAGCCCTGCATGAGCGCCTGACGGCTATCGAGGAAGAATACTCCCATGAAGATGACGAGCGTGGTCATTCCGGCCAGCGTCCACAGCGACCAGCGAAGCGCGCTGGACCAGTCGCGTTCCAGCAGCGACCATGCGAGCCGCAGGTGCCCGGCCCCAGCCAAGAGCTGAATGAACGCCATTGCCGGAATGGCTCCCAGATAGGTGGGGCGCAGCAACGCCTCATGGGAACCGCCGACGAGGAGCGCACCCGGAAGGCCATGCTGGTCGGGATAGAGATAGGGGAAGCCCAAAACCGCGCAGCCGATCTCGATCGTGGCCATCGGAACCATGATGCCCAGCGCGACGGCATAGCTGGTGAGGACGAACCGTCCTGTCGCGCTGCCCAACATTTCCCGCCACGCCGCAACGAAACAGCCAGCCGCAAAGGATAGTCCCTGGCCCTCGGCGGCTGCACTATGATATTCGGCCTTCATCGCCTGGGACCAGGTTTGACGGTCCTCGCCCATGCAGGCGGTCGCGATCGCCATGATCGCCTGGGACAATGACATCCTCATGTCAGCATCTCCTTGCCGGAAAGTGCCGCGTCGCCGCTGGTCAGTTCCATCGCCAGCGCGAAACCGTTCGCGGTCAGTCGATAGACATGGCGGGGCGGGCGCCCGGGTTGCGCAGGCTCGCGCCATTCGGCCTCGACCAGCCCGTTGTCGCTCATCCGCATCAGGAGGGGATAGAGCGTGCCCGACGACAACCCCGTGTCCTTCAGCAGGTCATAGCCGTGGCGCCATTCGCTGCGCTGGTTCGACAGGGCCGCCAGGAGGAGGCGCATCTGTTTCGAGGGTTGCCTGTTCCGTACCATGCCGAATGACAACATATGTAGAATTAAGAGTCAACGGGATTTGTCTGCGGCACGCCGTGATGCCGTCAGGGTCCGGAATGTGGAACAATGGAGGACGCTTCGGACCGTCTTTTCTATCCCATCTCCCATCCAATTCGAATTCTGGAACCGCTTCCTCGCTCACCCCCCGTTCAGCACGGTTGCGCTTTGATTGCGTCCGGCTTCCCGCTACACAGGCGGACCGCTTATCTGGTCCAGGACCCTCGATGCCCCGTTCGTTTGCGAAACGTCCGCTTCTGACTGCTACTGCCATCGTCGGCGCGCTGGCCATGGTGCCGATCACGACCTCCGCGATGGCGGCGGTGGACAGCTCGACCGTGCGGCAGTTCGACCGGTTCCTCGACGTGTATAACCGGATCAAGGCCGATTATGTCGACAAGGTCGACGACGACACGCTGATCAAGGGTGCGATCCAGGGGATGCTGGCCTCGCTCGACCCGCATAGCAGCTATGTCGATGCGCTCGACTTCGACAATCTCAAGATCCAGACCGAGGGCAATTACGGTGGCCTGGGCCTGACCGTCTCGATGGAGGACGGCGCGATCAAGGTCATTGCGCCGCAGGAGGATACCCCGGCGGGCCGCGCGGGCGTGAAATCGGGCGACTATATCACCCATATCGACGGCAAGCTGATCTATGGCCAGTCGCTGGACGAGGCGATCGGCCAGATGCGGGGCAAGCCCGGCACCAAGATCAAGCTGACCATCGTGCGCCCCGGCCGCGACAAGCCGATCGAGCTGACCCTGACCCGCGAGGTCATCGTTCAGCGCCCGGTCAAGTGGGAGGTGCGCGGCGATGTCGGCTATATCAACATCAACACCTTCTCCGAAAACACCGGCGCCGACACCCGCGCGGCGATCATGGCGATCGACAAGGCGCTGGGCCACCGGCCGCTGGGCTATGTCGTCGACCTGCGCGACAATGGCGGCGGCCTGCTGACCCAGGCGATCGCGGTCAGCGACGCCTTCCTCGACCATGGCGAGATCGTGTCGCAGCGGGGCCGCGAGAAGTCGGATATCGAGCGTTATTATGCCAAGCCCGGCGACGACGCGCATGGCCTGCCCGTCATCGTGCTGACCAATTCGGGCACGGCGTCGGCGTCGGAGATCGTCGCGGGGGCGCTGCAGGATCACCACCGCGCGCTCATCATGGGCGAGCGCAGCTTCGGCAAGGGCTCGGTGCAGACGCTGCTGCCGCTCGGGCCGGAGACGGCGCTGCGCCTGACCACCGCGCGCTATTACACCCCCTCGGGCCGATCGGTGCAGGAGGGCGGGATCGAGCCCGACATCAAGGTGCCGGAAATCTCCGATCCCGACTACAAGACGCGCCCGGTCTTCCGCGAGGCCGATCTGCGCCGCCACCTCATCAACGAGGTGAAGGCCGACAACGCGATCCTGGAAGAGGATACCAAGACCGATCCGCGCTTTACCATGACGCCAGAGCAGCTGAAAAAGCAGGGGATCGAGGACTTCCAACTCTATTACGCGCTGAAGACTATCGCCCGCCTGGGCGGCCCGGCCCAGATCGCCGCCGCCACCAAGCCGCCGGTGAAGTGATCATGGCCGTCACCCGCACCCGTAACGAATGCCTGGCGAACTGGATCGCCTTTGGCCTGCCCGCCGCGCTGCTGGCGGGGGCGTGGGGCAGCCAGCTGTTCGGCGGGCTCTACCCGTGCGAGATGTGCCATTGGCAGCGCTGGCCGCATTATGCCGCGCTGGTGCCCGCCTTCCTCGCCTTCTTCGTGCCCCAGCGCAGCATCCGGGGATCGCTTGTCATCCTTGCGGCGTTGTTGATCGCGGCGTCGGGGGCGATCGGGGTCGCTCATGCCGGGGTCGAATATGGCTGGTGGCAGGGCTTTACCGCCTGCACCTCAACGGTGAGTTTCACGGGTGGGAGCGCCGCCGACCGGTTGAATGCGATCCTGAAGGCGCCGGTCATCCGTTGCGACGTGGCGCAATGGACCTTGGGCGGGATTTCGCTCGCCGGGTTCAACGCGATCTTCTCGCTGGGCGGGGCGGCGACGATCCTGGTGTTGATGAGGAAGGCACGATGAGCCAGCTCCGCTGGATGCCGGGCGACCGGCGGGAATCGATGAAGGCGATGGTCCGGGTCGACCAGGCCGGGGAATATGGCGCGACCCGCATCTATGCCGGGCAGCTGGCGGTGCTGGGCGACCGGCATCCCTTCGCGCGCGCGATCCATCACATGGCCGAGCAGGAAGAGCGCCACCGCGCCTTTTTCGACCGGATGATCGCCGAGCGCCGCGTGCGGCCGACGCTGTTTCAGCCCTTCTGGGACAAGGCGGGCTTCGCGCTGGGTGCGGTGACGGCGGCGATCGGGCCCAAGGCGGCGATGGCCTGCACCGCGGCGGTCGAAACCGAGATCGACAAACATTATCAGGCGCAGCGCGACCAGCTGGGCGACAGCGACCCGGAACTGTCCGAGGCCATCGCCGATTTCCAGGCCGAGGAGCTGGAGCATCGCGACCATGCGCTGGGCGCGGGCGCGGAGGAGGCGATCGCCTATCCGCTGCTGTACGGATTGATCCGGGCGGGCTGCAAGGTTGCCATCGCGGCGGCCAAGCGGGTCTGATCGGTCGAAGCGGGAGAGAGAGGATGATCAACCGAGCATGGACCGCCGCGCTGCTGGCCGCGACGATGATCGCGAGCCCGGCAATGGCGCAACAGGTCGCTGCCCCGGGCGCGATCAAGCCCAAGCCGGTGCAGGCACCGGGCGAGGTGTCGCGCAACGCCCCCATCAATGGCGTGCTGACCCTGTTCGGCAATGAACGATGCCCGACCGACAATCAGGGCAACGAGATCGTCGTCTGCGTCCGGCGCGGTGCGGAGGAGCAGTTCCGCGTGCCCAAGGAACTGCGCGAGCTTCAGGTGACGCCGGAGAATGAAAGCTGGGCGGCGCGCGCCACCGGTACGCTGAACGAGGGCACGGGCGTCAACAGCATCGGCAGCTGCTCGGCGGTCGGCGCGGGCGGCGCGACCGGTTGCTTCGCCCAGCGCGTCCGCGAAAACCGCGCGGCCAACGCCCAGCGCCAGCGGGACGAGACGCCGCGTAATCCGTGATCCACCGAGCGCACTGCTAGATATGGCTTAGGGCCAATCGGCATTATGAAGCCCCTCTTTCCCTCTCCCTTGGATAGGAAAGAGGGTTAGCAGAGCTTGCCAGCCTGCTGGCTAGCGCAGCTTGGGTGAGGGGTTGAGCGAGCCAACGGCACGTACGCTCGCATTGCGAGCGCAGCACCCCTCACCCAGCTCCGACTAAGCCTTTGCTCTCGCAAAGCCTAAGTCTGCGCAACCCTCTCCCCTCTGTGAGGGGCGAGGGAAGGGGCATATCTGACTGTCGATTGGCCTGGGGTGGAAACCACTGCCGTCGGCTGGGGGCCTGCCACTTCACCTCGCGGCAAAAAGAATAGTCTTACGCCGCCGCCTGGATGCGCGGGGCGTTGGCGATCCGGTCGAGCGCCACCGCCCGTGCTGTATGATGCGGGGTGACGCCATCGCGTTCGGCGCGGGCGAGGACGGTCTCCATGCGCGGGCCGATCGCCAGGACGCGGCGACGCACCTCGGCGGCGCGCCATCCCAGATACTCCCCGGCAACATTCACGATGCCGCCCGCATTGACCAGGAAATCGGGGGCATAGAGCACGCCTTGCGCCGCCAGCGTCCGGGCCACCTCTTCATCGGCCAACTGGTTGTTCGCCGCCCCGCATACCACCGATGCGCGCAGCCCCGCGACCGTCGGCGCATCCAGCACCGCGCCCAGGGCGCATGGGGCCAGCACATCGACCTTGGCGGACAGCAAAGCGCGGCTGCTCATCACCATCGCGCCGAACCGGTCGGCGGCCCGGGCGGCGACCTCGCTGCGCGGCTCCGCCAGGACCAGCTTCGCGCCCTCCTGATGCAGCAACTCGCACAGCGCGAAGCCGACATGGCCCAGCCCCTGCACCGCCACCGTCACGTCGGACAGTTCGGCGCCCAGCCGGTGGCGGACCGCGACCCGCATCGCCTGCAACACGCCCAGCGCCGTCCAGGGCGAGGGATCGCCGCCCGGCTGGCCACGCCGCGCCGGAAGCCCCGCGACATGGCGGGTTTCGCGGGCGACGCTTTCCATGTCCGCTACGCTGGTCCCGACATCCTCGGCGGTGACATAGCGGCCCTTGAGCGCGGCGACTTCCCGGCCGAAGGTGCGGAACAGCGCCTCGCGGTCGAAGGGGCCGTCGGGCAGGCAGATCACCGCCTTGCCCCCGCCAAAGGGCAGTTCGGCCAGCGCATTCTTCAGCGCCATGCCCTCGGCCAGCCGCAACGCATCGACCGTCGCCGCCTGCTTGCCGGTATAGCGCCACACCCGGCACCCGCCCGCCGCCGGGCCGAGCGCGGTCGAGTGCAGGACGATCACGCCGTTCGCGCCGCTGGCCCGATCGTAAAAGGTCACCACCTCTTCGGGGGGCAGGCTGAGATGGTCTTGGGGGGCGAGAGACATGCTGGCTTTCCGATCCGTTTCGATGGCTGTGAAACTACCGGGATCGACCGGGCAAAGCTGACCCAAGTTGGCGGTCTCATCCCGCCAAGCAGGTTGATTGATCCCCATAGAAGCTATTAGAAGGTCAATCATGCCGCATGACCTCGATATCTGGGAACGTCGTATCCTCGCTTTGCTGCAGGAGGATGCGAGCCTGTCCACCGCCGCCATTGCCGAGGCGGTGGGGCTGTCGGCCTCGCCCTGCTGGCGGCGGATCGACCGGCTGGAGCGCGACGGGATCATCAAGCGCCGCGTCGCGCTGGTCGACCGGGCCAAGGTGGGGCTGAAGGCGCAGATCTTTGCGCAGGTGAAGCTCAATGCGCATGGCCGCGCCAATCTGGACCAGTTTACTGCCGCGATCCGGGAACTGCCCGAGGTGATGGAATGTCATGTCCTGATGGGCTCGGTCGACTTCATGCTGCGCATCGTCGCCGCGGACATCGAATCCTATGAGCGGCTGTTCTTCGAGAAGCTCTCCAATCTGCCCGGCGTACAGGAAATCAACTCGACGGTCGCGCTGTCGGAGATCAAGTCGACCACCTCGCTGCCGATTTCGGCGTAGCCGCAATCCTCCCCGTGCCGGGGAGGATTGGGCATTGCTCCGTCGCCCCCGCCCCGGTAGCGGCAGGGCGCAACAGGGAGTGTTCCGATGGCGCGGTGGCGGGAATGGCGCGCGGGCTTGGGCGGCATTCGGGTAGGATTGTTCCTGCTGGTCTGGTTTTCCTGCGCCTGGTTCGGGTCGTGGGAGTTCAATCCCAACAATGCGACGCGCCTGTTCGCCGCGATCCGCATGGTCGAGGACGGGACCGCGACCATTGATCCGCTGGCGCACCTGACCATCGACAAGGCGCAGTTCGGGGCGCACGCCTATCTCGACAAGGCGCCGGGCATGACCCTGATGGCGCTGGCCCCCGTGGCGCTGACCGACCTGGTCACCGGCGACCGGGCGGCGCGGCATGACCCGACGCCGATCGATCCGGGTTTCGTCGCGTATCTGAAGCTGCGCACCCGCGTGGCCGCCGCCACCGGCTCCGCGCTGCTGACCGCTATTGCCGCCGTTCTGCTCTTCGACCTGGCGCTCAGCCTGACCGGCAGCGCGGGGGCGGCGCTGTTCGCCAGCCTGGCTTATGCGCTGGGCACGCCGATCTGGGGCTATTCGACCACGCTGCTCGGCCATGTCAGCGTGGCGGCGCTGTTCGTCATCGCGCTGGTCGGCGTGGCACGGGGCGGGGTGCGCTGGCTGGCGGTGGCCGGGCTGGCGCTCGGCTGGGCGGTGGTGGTCGAATATCAGGCGGTGCTCGCCGGTGCGGTTATCGGCCTATGGGCGGTGTGGCGCTGCCGGGCCCAGCCCCGGGCGCTGGTGCCGTTCCTCGCCGCCGGGCTGGTCGGGCTTCTTCCGCTGCTCGCCTATAATCTCTTTGCGTTCGGGACGGTGTTTCGGATCGGCTATTCGGGCGTGGTCGGGTTCGAGGGGATGAATCAGGGGCTGTTCGGGCTGACCTTTCCCCGCACGGCCGTACTGCGCGCGATTTTGCTGGAGCCGGCGCGCGGGCTGCTCTGGGTGGCGCCGATCCTGTTCCTTGCGCCGCTTGGCCTGGGGCTGTTGGTGGAGACGCGGGCGACGCGCGGGCTGGCGCTGACGGCGGCCGGGGTGGTGGTGGTCGCGCTGCTGGTCAATGCGGCCTATGTCTATTGGGACGGCGGCAATGCCACGGGGCCGCGCCATGCCATGCCGCTGGCGGGGGTGCTGGCGCTGGGGCTGGCTCCCTTATGGGTCGCGGTGCGCGTGGCATGGGCGCGGGGACTGCTCGCCATCCTGTTGCTGGTGTCGATCGCGATCAACCTGACCATCGCCTCGGCCGAGATCTTCGCCCCGCCGCCCTTTCGCTGGGCCTGGTGGCAGGCGGTGATGCAGCAGCGCTTCTTGGCGGGCGACCTGCGCACCATTCCCTCCGAATGGTGGGGATGGACCACGTGGCATGGCCTCTATCTCTGGGCGGCGGTCGCGGTCCCGCTCGCCCTGTGGCTGGTTCAGTCCTGCGCGCGCTTCAGCCCGCGCACCCGGTGCCAGACGTAAAGGCCGATCAGCACGACCAGCACGATGCCGATCGCCAGGTCGGCGCGGTGAAAGAACGCCTTCACGCGCGGGTCGGAATCCCATTTCTCGCCCAGCTCGCGCCCGACGATGGCCAGGACCAGGCAGAAGGGCCAGCTGCCGATAAAGGTATAGAGGTGGAAGGGGACGAGCTTCATCCGCGCCACCCCGGCCGGAAAGGCGATGAAGGTGCGGATGACCGGCAGCAGCCGCCCGATCAGCACCGCGATCGAGCCATAGCGCGCGAAGAAGCGGTCGGCGGCGTCCAGCTCACCCGGCCCGATCAGCAGATACTTGCCCCAGCGCTCGGCGACCGGCCGCCCGCCGCGCTTGCCGATCTCATAGGCGACGACCGAACCCAGATTGCAGCCCAGTGCCCCCGCCGTTGCGGCGAGGTACAGGTTGAACTGCCCCGTCGACACCAGATAGCCCGCGAACGGCATGATGATCTCGGAGGGCAGCGGGATGCACGCGCTCTCGATCGCCATCAACAGGGTGATGCCCAGATAGCCGCCCGTCGAGATGACCCAGATGGCAAAGCTCGCCAGTGCGGAAAGAATATGTTCGACCATGGGGCCAGCGACTTGCGCGATCGGGGGGCGGGGGTCAATCGGAACCGGACGGCCGCCGCTGTCTGCTTCGGGACAGCGGGCGGGGACTTGCCCGGGCATTTTCTCCTGCGATAGATGGGGCGCATGATGGTTCAGGCCCTTTTCGCGCTGTGGCTGGCGGCCGCACCGCTTCCCGCCGCCTCGGATGCCGAGGTCGATCCCGCGACGATCAATGTCGTCGATGCGATCGACTGTCGGCTGAATACCGACAGCTATGGCGCGCTGACCATGGCGCTGGACGAAGAGGCGAAGCGGCGTGGCTGGCGGCCGGTCGAGGGCAAGAATCCCTTCCTGCAGGAATATGAACTGCCGCAACCGATCCGCGTCGGTGAGGGCTGGACCACGCGCCGTATCGCCTTCAGCGCCAATGCGCTGCTCGCCGTCCTGGACATTGCCGATCCGAAGACGGTGGCCGACCGTATCGGCGTCACCAACACCCTGCCCGACCTGTCGGGACAGGGAGTCGCGGCCAAGTTCCTGGGCCAGCATGTCGTCAGCGACGAGACCGTCCTGCCCAAGGGCGAGGAAAAATTCGGCACACACAGCGTCATCGCGCGCTCCGTGTCGACCGTCACCAGCCATCCGGGCAAGACGCTCTATGGCTGTTCCTATGCCACCGACGTGATCGGCCGGGACGGCAAGCCGATCTGATCGCGGGACGGGGGCAGAGGGCACCGGGAACCGGGCGGTGGGCCTGCCGGTTGGATGGCCCATGACGATGCTGACCCTGAATGACGGCCGCAGCCTGCCCCAACTGGGGCTGGGCACCTATCAAATCCCGGATTCGCAGGTGGCCGCCGTGGTCCGGCGTGGGCTCGATACGGGATATCGGCTGGTCGACACCGCCGCCATCTATGGCAATGAGCGCGGGGTAGGCGAGGGATTTCAGGGGGCGGATGCTTTCCTGACCACCAAGCTGTGGAACGACCGCCACCGCGATGCCGAGGCGGCGCTGGACGAGAGCCTGGCGCTGCTGGGTGTCGAGGCGGTGGACCTGTATCTCATCCACTGGCCGGTCCCGGCCGAGGACGCCTATGTCGAGGCATGGCAGAGCCTGATCGCGTTGCGGGACGCGGGTAAGGCGAAGTCGATCGGCGTGTCCAACTTCCTGCCCGAGCATCTCGATCGAATCATCGATGCGACCGGCGTGGTGCCTGCGGTCAACCAGATCGAACTCCATCCCCGTTTTCAGCAACGTGAGGCACGGGCCTATCATCAGGCTAAGGGCATCGTGACACAGAGCTGGAGCCCGCTGGGGCAGGGCGGCGAGTTGCTGAAGACGCCGGAGATCATGAAGATTGCCGAGAAGCACGGCCGCTCGGCGGCCCGGGTCGTGCTGGCTTGGCATCTGGCGCATGGCCTGTCCCTCATCCCCAAGGCGGCGGACGCGGACCACATGACCGACAATTTCGCTGCGACCGAACTGACGCTGGATGACGAGGATATGTCGGCGATCGACGCCTTGGACGATGCGGAAGGGCGGATCGGGCCCGACCCGCGCGAGATGTGAAGCTCCCACACGATGCCTAGGCCTTTCCTTGCGGCGCTAGCGTCAGAATCTCGGTTGACAGCAAGCAACACATGAACATATTAGGATGCGTTCATATGTTGATATTTGCATGACTCCGGATGAAGGTGCGTTGCTGGCCGATGTGTTTCGTCTTTTGGGCGAACCCAATCGGCTGAGGTTGGTGGTCGCGTGTCTGGACGGACCGCGTACCGTAGGCGAGTTGACGCAGAAGGTCGGCGTGAGCCAGAGCCTGGTTTCGCAGCATCTTCGTCTGCTGCGCGCGGGGCGTCTGCTCAAGCAGAGTCGGCAGGGGCGAAACGTCCTTTACGAACTGCCCGACTGCCACATCCGCACCATGCTGACCAACATGATGGACCATGTGCTCGAACCCGATTCCGTAGATGAGGAGTAAGTCAAATGGCCGTTACCGTTGATCAAGTGAAGTGCGCCTGCGCCGATTGTGTCTGCATCGTCAGCGTCAACAACGCCATCGAAGCCGAAGGCCGCAGCTTCTGCAGCGATGCCTGCGCCCAGCATCACGAGGGCGGCAATGGTTGCGATCATGCCGGTTGCACCTGCCACGGCTGATGAATTTCGAGGCCGGGTGCCGATCGCGCCCGGCCTTCCTGTCGAGTACGCCTCAGCGAGCGTCGATATGCCAGAATTGGTGGGCGTCGAACCGCTCCGGACTCATAGGTTCGGTGCCGTGCTGATAACAGCCGTCGATGATGCCCGTAATGTCCGCCGCCTGGGCTGGTGTCAGGTCGCGGCGGAAAGCGATCGCGCAGGTACGCTCTGGGATTGCTACCCGATAGTCGGAGCCCAGGATCGTATCAAATAGATGCGGCAGTAACAGCCGGGACGGCCCGAGCGCATCCCGCTGCAGCATGACCTTGACGAACGGACGCCCGTGTTCGTCACATTTCTCGCCAAAGCCCTGTTCGCGCATCGTGTGGCGCGACAAATTGTCAAAGGCTGTCGCCTGCCAGTCGATGCCCGCATCCTCCCATGCCTGCGCTTCAGCCTGGGTGATGTAGAAGAAGCGATTGCCTTCGGCGCAGTCCGCCCATGCCATCGCAAAGGGTAGTGCGCCGATCCGCACTATGGGGCCCGGCCATCCTATATCGGTAAGTTCCAGCGGCAGTATGACTGGCATGACGCAGGACAGATCGAGAGTTCGGTTCGTGAACGACAGGGACGTGTCTGCCTCGGCCTTTCGGCGAAATCGGCGGAAGAGTCGCGACAGCATCGCCGCACCCTGCGGAAAAAGCCGAAAGGCTGCAACGATCAGGACGATAGTGCCCCCGCCGCCAGCTTTAGATCCTCGACGAACCGCGCATATTCCGTCTCCTTCGCCGCAGGGTCGGGCAGGCGGAGCAGATAGCTCGGGTGTACGGTGATGAAGGCGGTGCCACCGTCAGGCAGCGTCAGAGCCTTGCCCCGTTCACGCCCGATGGTCATGACCTTGCCGAACAGCGATCGCGCCGCCGTAGCGCCCAGCGCAACCGTTACCTGCGGCTGGATCAGCAGCCGTTCCTGTTCGACCCACCAGCGGCACGCCTGGATTTCGCCCGCATTGGGTGAGCTGTGGATACGGCGCTTGCCGCGCGGCTCGAACTTGAAATGCTTGACCGCGTTGGTGACGTAAGCGGTCGCGCGGTCGATCCCCGCTTCGGCTACCGCCCGGTCGAACACTTGTCCGGCCGGACCGACAAAGGGGTGGCCCGCCAGATCCTCCTGGTCGCCGGGCTGTTCACCGACGAACATCAGGGCGGCATCGACCGGACCCTCGCCGAACACCGTCTGGGTCGCGGGCGCATGGAGCGGGCAGCGGGTACAGGTCATCGCCTCGTCGCGAAGCGCCGCCCAGGCCGCTTGCGCATTGCCGCCGCGCCCGGTTCGCACATCCGTCTTGGCCGCCGCGATCATACCCGTCTCCCGCGCCTGTGCGCCCGCGATCAATTCCGAGACCAACGCGGTTTCCGGCATGTTTTTCCAATATTTGCGCGGCATCTCCTTGAGCATCGCGCCGATCTTCACGCGGGCGGGGTTGAAGATGCTGGCATAATAGGTCTTCCACACCGCCTCGGTCGGATCGCCCTCCGGCGCATCCGCCTTGGTCGCACCCGGGCCCTCGGCGAGCGTCTTGCCGTCCCAGTGGAGCGAGACCTCCGGCGTCAGGATCGACCAGCGCATCGTGGTGAAGCGGTTGACGAAGAACGCCGCATTGGCGCGCACGATATGATGCTCGGGCTCGAACCAGGCGACATAGCGCGGGCCGTCGTCATCCTCGGTTTCGCGAAAGCGCAGAAAGGCGCGCATCTTGTGGATATCGCGCCGCACCGCTTTGGCCAGCCGGTCGAGGCGACGGATCAGCGGATCGGCCTGATCCTCGATCAGCCGGGGCTGTCGGCGCAACCGGTCGAGCGCGGTGTGGAGCAGCGCGAAACGCTCGGGATCGTTGGACAGGACGACGCTGCGCGCGAGGTCGACAAATGCGCGCGATACAGGGAAGCGGGGGGCGGCGGTGGCCGGGTTGTCCTCGGCGACCGCGCCGAACAAATCGGCGGGCTGCTCGCCGACCTGCCACACGACTTGATCGGGCGGCACGCTGTCGGTGATCAACCCCCGCGCGGCGTCGCGCCAGGCGTCGAAATCGTCGGGGGCGGGGAGGGTTATGATGCGCACGCTTCAGCCCCTCCCCTTCAGGG
>NZ_LDTE01000076.1 GCF_001476905.1 Sphingomonas sanguinis
TGATCGCGGCCGGGCTGCGGGCGTCGGTGGTGGCGGCGGGTTCGGCGGCGATGGCGGCGCTTGCCCCGGCCAGCAAAGCCCCGATGGTCGCTCCTCGCGCGATCGCCCGGCTCAGCTTCATGCGTCCAATTCCCCCATGACCCTTTGCAAATCTTTCCAGCTTTCCGCCTTTGCCATCGGCTTTTCGATCAGAAAGCGCGGATGGAAACTGGCGACAGCACGAGACTTGCCGCTTTTATGGTCAACAGCGTGTGAATGTCCGCGCGCAGTGGTGAGTTCGGTCCCGAGCACGGCACGGCTCGCCGCATTGCCGAGCAGCAGCAGCGCGCGCGGGGCGACCAGCCCGACATGATGCCGCGTGATCTCGGCCAGTCGGGTCTCCAGATCGGCGGGCGTGCGCCCCGCCAGCGGCCGGCGGGTACAGACCGAGGCGATATGCACCGTCTCGCGCGACTGCCCGATCGCGGCCAGCATCCGGTCGAACAACCGACCCGGCGGGCCCGACAGGATACGCCCTGCATCGCCGTCATCGCGGTCGGGGCAATCGACCAGCACCATCAGCGCCGCATCGGCCGGGCCTGTCGCGGTCAGCGAAACGCCGTCCCAATTCGTTTCCGGCGCGGCATCGGATAGCCGCCATGCCAGGAACGCCTCCAGCGTGTCGGGCAATTGCGCGGCGGATGCCAGGGCGACCGCCGGTGCGGCGGGCACGGAGCTCGCGGCGGGCGCGAAAACGGTGACACGGGCCGGTTCGGTGGCCGCCCAGTCGCGCGCCTCGTCCTCGACCAGCAGGTCGACGCCCGCGTCATGCCACCAGTCTAGTATGCTGGCGGCCAGTGCACCGTCCAGCGGCGCGGTATCGAACGTTGGAATAGCCCCCATATGGCATCGGTCCATGCTGCAAGGTTGACGTTCGCGTCAATCTGTCGGATCGACAGTCGGGACAAGATGTTTTCCGTCCGCGCCCGGACGAACCCGCTTCAAGGGGGCGTGCGACAGCGGCGCGGTCAAATGCGAGGATGCCATGAGCGAACGCGAATCGATGCCCTATGACGTGGTGATCGTCGGCGCAGGTCCGGCGGGCCTGTCGGCGGCGATCCGGTTGAAGCAGCTTGCGGCTGAACAAGGTGGCGAGCTGGCCGTCTGCGTCCTCGAAAAGGGATCGGAGGTTGGCGCGCATATCCTGTCGGGCGCGGTGATCGATCCGATCGCACTTGACGAACTGCTGCCCGACTGGCGCGAGGATGGCTGTCCGCTGGCTGAAGTGCCGGTGACCGAGAACCTCCACTGGATCTTGAGCGCGACCAAGCAGCGCAACCTGCCGCACGCGCTGACCCCGCCGTTCATGCACAACAAGGGCACCTATACCGGCAGCCTCGGCAATCTGTGCCGCTGGCTGGCGGGCAAGGCCGAGGAGCTGGGCGTCGAGATCTTCCCCGGTTTCGCCGCCGCCGAAATCCTGTTCCACGAGGATGGCCGGGTAAAGGGCGTCGCGACCGGCGACATGGGCGTGGCGCGCGACGGTACGCACAAGCCCGATTACCAGCCGGGGTTGGAGCTCCACGCCAAATACACCTTCTTCGCCGAGGGCGTGCGCGGGCACCTGTCCAAGGAGATCATCCGCCAGTTCGACCTCGCGCGCGACAGCGACCCGCAAATCTATGGCCTGGGCATCAAGGAGCTGTGGGATATCGACCCCGCCAAGCACGTGCCGGGCCGCGTCATCCACACCCAGGGCTGGCCGCTGGGGCATGACGCCAATGGCGGTGGCTTTATCTATCACCAGGCGGGGGGGCAGGTCGCACTCGGCTTCGTGACGTGGCTCAACTATTCCAATCCCTATATCTCCCCATTCCAGGAGATGCAGAAGTGGAAGACCCACCCGGCCATCGCCGAGCTGCTGAAGGGCGGCAAGCGCGTCTCCTACGGCGCGCGCGCGATCAATGACGGCGGGCTTCAGGCGATCCCGAAGCTGACCTTCCCCGGTGGCGTCCTGGTCGGCTGTTCGGCGGGCTTCCTGAACGTGCCGCGCATCAAGGGGACGCATGGTGCGATGAAGTCGGCGATGCTGGCGGCCGAGGCGGCGTTCGCGGCGGTGCAGGCGGGGCGCGAAGGCGACGAACTGACCGACTATCCCGAGGCCTTCCGCGCGTCGTGGCTCTACAAGGAGCTGTCGACCGTCCGCAACGTCGTGCCGCTGGTCAAAAAATATGGCGACACGCTGGGCTCGGGTCTGGCGGGCGTAACCATGTGGGCCGAGCATTGGGGCCTGAAGATGCCCTTCACGATGAAGCACAAGCCCGATCACGAGACGCTGTGGCGCAAGGATCAGGTGAAGAAGCCGGATTACCCCAAGCCCGACGGTGTGCTGACCTTCGATCGCCTGTCCTCGGTGTTCCTGTCGAACACCAATCACGAGGAGGATCAGCCGGTCCACCTGACGCTGAAGGACGCGGGCGTTCCGATCGCGCACAACCTGCCCTTGTTCGACGAGCCCGCGCAACGCTACTGTCCCGCCGGTGTTTACGAGGTGGTGGGTGTGGAAGAGAGCGATCCGAAGTTCGTGATCAACGCCCAGAACTGCGTCCACTGCAAGACGTGCGACATCAAGGACCCGACCCAGAACATCAACTGGGTCGTGCCGGAAGGCGGCGGAGGACCCAATTATCCCAATATGTAAGCGTTCGTTTTTTCGCCTGTTGACCGGCACCGTGCTGGTGGTGGCGTCCTGGCCCACCGTATCCTGGGCAGCGGTCGGTCCCGGCCGTTCGCCCTTGTCCTCCTATCTCGCCGCGCGGGTCGCCGCGTCGGAGGGGCGGTCGGCCGAAGCGAGCGGGGATTATGCGATCGCGCTGAGCGGCTGGCCCGACGATCCGGCGGTTGCGGTGCGGGCTTACCGCGAGGCGATGATCAGCGGCGACCAGGTGCTGGCGCTTCGGGCAGCAAGGGTGATGGAGGCGGAGAAGGTCGCCCCCATCGACGTCGCGCTGCTCGACTTGGCCATCGCCGCGCGCAAGGGCGACCGGGCGGGCTATGATGCCGCGCTCGCTCGCATCGATACGGGGGCGTTGCGCATCGTCGCCCCCGTGCTGCGCGCCTGGGCGGCGTGGGATCGCAAGCAGCCGGTCGAACCGGCGCTGGACAGCGCTGGCAAGGAGCCGGTCGCGCGGCGACTGGCCGATGAGCACCGCATCCTGCTGGCGCTGGCCGCCAAGCGCATGGACGACCAAAGCGCGCGCGTGCTGCTGGAGACCATGGGCGCACCGGCCGACACCCGTATCGCCGCTGCCCAAATGATGGCGGGGCGCGGGGATGAAGCCAATGCGAAGGGGCTGCTGAGCGACCCGCTGGTCTCGGCCGACCGTCGCGCGCTCGGCGCGAAGCCCGATCTCGGTTTCGGGGTCTCGCGGTTGCTTGCCCGTGTGGCGGCCGAGCTGGTGGGCGAGGGGCCGCGCCCGCTGGTCATCGCGCTCGCGCGCACCGCGCTGATCGCCGATCCCGAGAATGACCGTGCCCGGCTGTTGATGGCCGAGGCACTGTCCAAGGACGAAGCCTGGGACGCCGCCATCGCCGCGCTGGAGGACGTCGCCTCGCGCGGCGCCTTTGCGCACCGCGCCGCCATCGTGCGCATCGGCTTGCTGGGCGCGGCAGGCCGTGATGGCGAGGCGCTGATGCTCGCCAGGGGGCTGGCGACCGCCAAGCAGGCCATGGTCGACGACTGGCAGGTTTATGGCGACCAGCTGATCGCCGCCAAGCAGCCGGCAGAGGCCGCGATCTGGTACGAACGGGTCACCCGCGCCGATCCACCCATCCCCTGGGCGGCATGGCTGCAATATGGCGGTGCGCTCGACCAGGCGGGCCGCGTCAATGAGGCGGATGCCGCGCTCGCCAAGGCGGTGCAGCTGGGCCCCGAAGAGCCGTTGGCGCTCAACTATCTGGGTTATGCCCGGATCGAGCGGGGCAAGGACGTGCCCGCCTCGCTGGCGCTGCTCGAAAAGGCGAGCAAGCTGGACCCCGACAATGCCTCGATCACCGATTCGCTCGGCTGGGGTTATTATCGGGCGGGACAGACCAAGCGGGCTCTCCCGCTGGTCGAACGCGCCGCCATGGCCGAGCCTGCCAATAGCGAGATCAACGACCATCTCGGCGACATCTACTGGGCGCTGGGGCGTCGTTACGAGGCGCGCTATGCCTGGCGCGCGGCGGCGCTGACCGCAGAGGCGGATGCGCAGGCCAAAATCGCGGCGAAGCTGGCGGGCTGATCGCTCTTGCCGCGCCGTCCCATGCACCGCATGGGACGGCATATGACTGCTATCGTCGAGACCGCTCCCGCCAAGATCAACCTGGCGCTCCATGTCCGCCGCCGTCGCCCCGATGGCTATCACGAGCTGGAGACGCTGTTCGCCTTTTGCCGGGACGGCGATGTGGTGACGGTGGAGCGGGCGGCGGCGACCACATTGGCGCTGACCGGTCCGTTCGCCCCGGCGTTGGCCGGTGAGTCGCAGGACGACAATCTCGTCATGCGGGCGGTGCGGGCGTTCCAGGCGCGGTTTGGGGTGGCGGACCACTATGCCATCACGCTCGACAAGCATTTGCCGGTCGCATCGGGGATTGGCGGCGGGTCAGCCGATGCGGCGGCCACGCTGCGGGCGCTGGCACGGCTTCATGGCATCGCGCCTGATCATGTCGATCTCTTTGGGATTGCCGGAGAATTGGGCGCGGATGTGCCCGCCTGCCTGTTCGGTCGGACTGCGCGCGGCGAGGGCAAGGGGGATGCGCTGGAGCCGCTGGAGCCGCTGGGCGAGCGGCCCGTACTGTTGGTCAATCCCGGTGTCGGCGTGTCGACGGCGGCGGTGTTCGGGCGCTGGGACGGCGTGGATCGCGGGCCGCTGGGGCAGGGCGAGGTGATGGCGGTCGCGGCGGCGGGGCGCAACGATCTGGAGCCACCCGCGCGCGCCATCGTGCCGGAGATCGACGCGGTGCTGGCGCTGCTGGAGGCATCGCCCGGTGTTTTGTTCAGCCGCATGTCGGGGTCGGGGGCGACCTGCTTTGCCATTTTCCAGGATGCAGCGGCGCGCGATGCGGCGGCGGACGCGGCGCGTAGCCGGGGCTGGTGGGCGCTGGCGACTTTTTTGCGATAGGCTTTGTTCGCATCTTGTTCTCATGGAACAAAGCGCATACATTGCAGATGCGTTGAATGGACCACCATGTTGGTCTAGCGAGGGAAGCATCTGATGGCCGCCAATCTGAAAGTGATCGAAACAGGCATGGCAACCGCAAACGCAGACCGGCAAAAGGCGCTCGACGCCGCGCTCGCTCAGATCGACCGGGCATTCGGCAAGGGCTCCGCGATGAAGCTGGGGCAAAAGGAAACGATGCAGGTCGAGGCGATCTCGACCGGCTCGCTGGGCCTCGACATCGCACTCGGCGTCGGCGGCTTGCCGCGTGGCCGGGTGATCGAGGTGTACGGCCCCGAATCATCGGGCAAGACGACGCTGGCGCTGCACGTCATCGCCGAGGCGCAGAAGATGGGCGGCACCGCCGCCTTCGTCGACGCCGAACATGCGCTCGACCCGGTCTATGCCAAGAAGCTGGGCGTCAACATCGACGAACTGATCGTGTCGCAGCCGGATACCGGCGAGCAGGCGCTGGAAATTACCGACACGCTCGTCCGCTCGAACGCGATCGACGTGCTGGTGGTCGACTCGGTCGCCGCGCTCGTGCCGCGTGCGGAAATCGAGGGCGAGATGGGCGACAGCCATGTCGGTCTCCAGGCCCGCCTGATGTCGCAGTCGCTCCGCAAGCTGACCGGCTCCATCAGCCGTTCGCGCTGCATGGTGATCTTCATCAACCAGCTGCGCATGAAGATCGGCGTGATGTACGGCAACCCGGAGACGACGACGGGCGGCAACGCGCTGAAATTCTATGCCTCGGTCCGGCTCGACATCCGTCGCACCGGCCAGATCAAGGATCGCGAGGACATCACCGGCAACACCACGCGGGTGAAGGTGGTGAAAAACAAGGTCGCGCCGCCGTTCAAGCAGGTCGAATTCGACATCATGTATGGCGAAGGCATTTCGAAGATCGGTGAGATCCTCGACCTGGGCGTCAAGGCGGGCCTCGTCGAGAAGTCGGGCAGCTGGTTCTCCTACGACTCGGTGCGGATCGGGCAGGGGCGTGAGAACGCCAAGAACTATCTGCGCGACAATCCCGACATGGCCGACCGGTTGGAGCGGGCGATCCGCCAGCGGACCGAGAAGGTCGCCGAGGAGATGATGACCGGCCCGGATGCCGAGGACGATATCTAAGGCCAAGGCGGCCCGCCGGAGACGGCGGGCCGTTTTGTTTCCGATGTGAATAAGGACAAGGGCGGGGCCGCGGCATGACCGGCATGATGGATTGGCAGGGCCGGGTCGGCGATGTCTGGGCGGCGGAATGGCGGCGTACCGATCGCAGCCTGGCGGACCTGTCGCGCCATCTGGATGTGGCCATCGCCACGGTGGCCCCCGAACAGGGCCATGCGCTCGACATCGGCAGTGGGGCGGGGGCGACCAGCCTGGCGCTCCGGGCCGCGCGTCCGGGATTGCGAGTGACCGGTGCCGATCTGTCCCTGGGCCTGGTGGAGCGGGCCCGGACCCGCGCGGAGGACAGGGGAGGCGATGCCCCCCACTTCATCTGCGACGACGCGCTGGTGGTGGCGGAGCGCGAAGGACCCTTCGACCTGTTCGTGTCGCGCCACGGCGTGATGTTCTTTCCCGATCCCGTCGCGGCCTTCACCCGGCTGAGATCCACTGCGCGCGACGGCGCGGCCATGGTCTTTTCCTGTTTCGATGACCGCACGCGAAACGCTTTCGCGACCGTCGCGGACGAGGCGCTGGGAACACCTCCGACGCCTGTCATGGAAAACCAGCCGGGGCCCTTCGCCTTTGCCGACAGGGATGAAGTGGAGGATTTGCTCACGCGGTCGGGTTGGCACACCGAGAGCGCGACGCAGGCGTCTTTCAATTATGTGACCGGCGAGGGCGACAATCCGGTGGAGGATGCGCTGTCCTTCCTATCACGGATCGGTCCCGCCGCGCGGGGCTTGGCTGAGGCGGGTGCGGATGAACGGGCGCGCATCGAGGACCGGCTGCGGGCGGCACTGTCTCGCTACCGCGTGGGAGACCAAGTTAAGCTGCCCGCATCGGCATGGATCTGGCATTTGCGCGCCGGGGCTTGAAGGAGTGCGTCGGAATCCTTGACGTCCTCGCCTGCCCCAAGCCGGATTTTGAGCTCTTTTACTGCCCGAGCGAGACTTTGAGGATCATCCGCCCTTTCCTCCAATGACGCTTGATCCGGAGCCATGGGAGCAGTGGTGGGGCCGCAGAACGGGGCTGAGGTCCCGCGCCGCTGGTAGACGCATCGCTCATCTAGAAGTCGTGATGGACGCATCCCCACCCCGCTGCCTGTCCTACGGGGGGCGTTGGAATAGCGATCCCGTGTCGCACGACCATTTTATGGCCTAGTGCCTCCCGTTCACGCGCCTCTCATATTCGCGCCGCCTTGGGCGTAAGGAGCGAGCGACCGTCCTGCGACCAGCCTTTGCGCCCGCTCGGGGCTCTGACGCGTTATCGCGCGCGTATCATGGGGAATTGGCATGACGATCATCGTCCATCATCTGGAAAACAGCCGGTCGCAGCGCATCCTGTGGATGCTGGAGGAACTCGACCTGCCCTATGAGGTGAAACGCTATGAGCGCGATCCCAAGACGATGCTCGCACCTCGCGCGTTGCGGGCGGTGCACCCGCTCGGCAAGTCGCCGGTGATCGAGGATGACGGCCTGGTCATCGCCGAGACGGGCGCGATCGTCGAGTATCTGGTGGGCAAGGGTGACGGCCGGCTGGGCCCGCCCGCGCATCGCGAGGCCATGCAGCGCTGGCGCTTCTGGCTACACTATGCGGAAGGGTCGCTGATGCCACCACTGTTCGTGCTGCTGGTGCTCAGCCGCATTCCCGTCATGGGCAAGGTGGCGATGAAGCGCTTCCAGCCGATGGTCGACCGCCACCTGGATTATGTCGAGAACGAGCTGACCCAGTTTCCCTGGTTCGCGGGCGATCAGATGACGGCTGCGGACATCATGATGAGCTTCCCGCTCGAAGCGGCCCGGTCGCGGGCGGGGCTGGACGAGCGCCGCCCCGCGACCATCGCCTGGCTGGAGCGCATCCATGCCCGCCCCGCCTATCAGGTCGCGCTCGCCAAGGGCGGGCCTTATGCCTATGCCTGAAAGGGCACGCTGACGCGCCGCCCGCGATCAGTGCCCGCCGATCTGGCGGAAACTGTCGGGGGCGGGCTCGGTCGGCGTACCTGAGGGCGCGTAGAGCGAGGGAACGTCGACCGGTTCGGGCGGGTCGAGCGGGCCTTCCCACTTGGCGATGACTGCGCTGGCGACGGCGTTGCCGATCACATTGGTCGCCGAGCGCCCCATGTCGAGGAAATGGTCGACCGCCAGGATCAGCAGCAAGCCCGCCTCGGGAATGTTGAACATCGGCATGGTCGCGGCGATCACCACCAGCGAGGCGCGCGGCACCCCCGCAATTCCCTTCGACGTGACCATCAGGACGAGCAGCATCGTGATCTGCTGCCCGATCGACAGGTCGATGCCATAGGCTTGCGCGATGAACAGCGACGCGAAGGTCATGTACATCATCGAGCCGTCGAGGTTGAACGAGTAACCCAGCGGCAGCACGAAGCTGGCGATGCGCGGGGGGACGCCGAACCGGTCCAGCCCCTCCAGAATGCGGGGATAAGCGGCCTCCGACGACGCGGTCGAGAAGGCGAGGATGAGCGGCGCGCGGATGTGCGCGATCAGGTCGCGCACGCGCGGGCCGATGAACAGCGCGGCGATGCCGAGCAACACGCACCACAGCAGGAGAAGGCCCAGATAGAAGCTGCCCATGAAGATGGCGAGCTTGCCGATTACTGACGGCCCCTGCTCGGTCAGCGTGCCCGCGACGGCGGCGAACACCGCGATCGGCGCGACGCGCATCACGTAATCCGTGACCTGCAACATCACCGCGACCAGCGCGTCGACCGCGCGGACCAAGGGCGCGGCCCGCTCGCCCACCGCCGTGATCGCGACGCCCAGGAACAGCGATCCGATGACGATCTGCAGCACCTCGTTGGTCGCCATCGCCTCGATCAGCGAGGCGGGGACGAGGTGGGTGACGAATTTCTGCAGGTCGAACCCGGCCTTCACCACCCCGCTATCGGCGGTGACGGCGGGCAGCGGCAGATTCAGTCCGACGCCCGGATGGAGCAGATTGACCAGCAACATGCCCAGGCTGAGGGAGACGAGGCTGGCCGAGATGAACCAGGCGAGCGAGCGCACCCCGATCCGCCCCAGCGCCTTGGTATCGCCCATTTGCGCGATGCCCGACACCAAAGTCGCGAAGACCAGTGGCGCGATGATCATCTTGATCAGGCGCAGGAACAGCCCGGTGACGATCGCGAAATAGCCCGCAATCGCCTTCAGTTGCGCGGTCGCCGCCGCGCTGCCGTCGTCCAGCGACAGGTTGATCGAAAGCCCGACGATCAGCCCCAAAACCAGGCCGATGAAGATGTACAAGGTCAGCCGCTTGGCCATGCCTACCCCAATATAAGTTCCGCGCGCGAGCCAAGGGCATTGCGGCGCTCAGGTCAAGAATTCTATCGTGCGCGTCATGCAGACCCTGTTGTCCCGCCGCACGCTGATCGCCGCCGCCGCCGCCGCCGCCCTGCCGTTCCTCGTCCGGCCGGGCCTGTTGCGCGCGGCCGAGCCGGACCTGTCGGCGCTGTCCGACATCACGGGCGGCGCGGTGCCGATCGGCCCGGAGGAACGGGCCCGGCGCCTGGCGCGGGCGCAAGGCCTGATGAAGGCGAACGGGATCGGTGCGATCCTGATCGAGCCGGGATCAAGCATGATCTATTTCACCGGCGTTCGCTGGGGCCGGAGCGAGCGGCTGACCGCCGCGATCCTGCCGGTCGAGGGCGAGCCGTGCATCGTCACGCCCTTTTTCGAGGAACACTCGGTCCGCGAGACGCTGGCCGTGCCCGCCGAGGTGCGGGTGTGGCAGGAGGATCAGAACCCGCTTGCTGTGGTCGCGGGCTTCCTGCGCGACCGCAAGCTGAGCGGGCGACCGATCGGGATCGAGGAAACGGCGCGCTTCTTCGCCTTTGACGGGCTGCAAAAGGCGATGCCTGGCGTCCGGCTGGTGTCGGCTAACCCGGTCGTGCGCGGATGCCGGATGATCAAGACGCCGGCCGAGATCGCGTTGATGCAACTGGCGACCGACGTGACCATGGCTGCCTATCGCTGGCTGCACCCCCGCGTCGAGGCGGGCATGACCGGCGCGGACATCGGCGCGCTGATGAGCGCTGCGACCCGCAAGCTGGGCGGCAGCCCGGAATTCAGCATGGCGCTGGTCGGCGAGGCATCGGCCTATCCGCATGGCAGCAAACAGGTGCACCGCGTCGCGGGCGGGCAGGTGGTCCTGATGGACTGCGGCTGCACGGTGCAGGGTTATCAGTCCGATGTCTCGCGCAGCTGGGTACACGGCACGGCCAGCGTGGAGCAGCGTAAGGTCTGGGATATGGTGGCGAAGGGGCAGCAGGTCGCTTTGGCGGCGGCGAAGCCGGGCGCTCCGGCGGGCAGTATCGACGATGCGGTGCGGCGCTACTACACCGCCCAAGGTTTCGGTCCCGACTATCGCCTGCCGGGCCTGTCGCACCGGACCGGGCACGGGATCGGCATGGACGGGCACGAGCCGGTCAATCTGGTGCGCGGCGAGGCGATGCCGCTGGCGTCGGGCATGTGCTTCTCCAACGAGCCGGGGCTATATCTGCCGGGCAGGTTCGGGATTCGGTTGGAGGATTGCTTCCATATGACCGAGGACGGGCCGGTGTGGTTCTCCAAACCGCCGCAGTCTATCGAAGCCCCGATCGGTTGAGCGTGACGCTGGAAGAACAGGGCTATGCCCTTTGGTCGTCGCGGCTGGACGATGGTGAGCGTATCGAGCTTGCCGCGCTGTTCGACGGCTGGCCGGCCGGGCGTCCTGGGCAGCGGATCGATGCCGGGCGGGTGATGCAGCTGGCCGGGGTCCGACGGCTGATCGCCGATCAGGCTCCGGCGATGCGCCCGGTTCGGGCGGTGCTGTTCGATAAGAGTGACGATGCGAATTGGGCGCTGGCCTGGCATCAGGACCGGATCATCGAGGTGGTTGAACGGCGCGATGTCGAGGGTTTCGGGCCATGGACGGTCAAGCAAGGACGGATGCATGTCGCGCCGCCCGTGGCGTTGCTGGAACGCATGATGACCGTCCCCTTCCATCTCGATCCGGTCGATGCCGATAATGCGCCTCTGCTGGTCGCGCAGGGCTCGCATCGGCTGGGCCTGATATCCGAAGATGCGATTGAGGACGTGGTGGCCCGGCATGGTCGGGTGGTATGCCAGGCGGAGGCGGGTTCGGTCTGGCTCTATCGCACGCTTATCCTTCATGGCTCTGCCCGATCCAGCCCTGGGCGACGTCGGCGCGTGCTGCAGATCGATCTGTCGGCGGACGATTTGCCCGGCGGATTGTCATGGGCCGTCGACGGTTGAGGCATATGGGCTAGATGCGATGAACGGCCCCCCGCTTGCGGGCGCTTGAGCAGGAACAAATCCTCGCCTAAGTCGCGTTCATGACCTCGACCAACGACATCCGCCGCGGCTTTCTCGACTATTTCGGAAGCGAAGGGCACCAGATCGTGCCCTCCGCGCCGCTCGTGCCGCAGAACGACCCGACGCTGATGTTCGTGAATGCGGGCATGGTGCCGTTCAAGAACGTGTTCACCGGCCTGGAATCGCGGCCCTATTCGACCGCCACCAGCTCGCAGAAGTGCGTGCGCGCCGGCGGCAAGCATAACGATCTCGACAATGTCGGCTATACTGCGCGGCATCATACCTTCTTTGAAATGCTGGGCAATTTCTCGTTCGGCGACTATTTCAAGGAACAGGCGATCACCCATGCCTGGACCCTGCTGACCAAGGTCTGGGGCATCCCGGCCGAAAAGCTGACCGCCACCGTCTATCACACCGATGACGAGGCGTTCGACTTGTGGAAGAAGATCGCCGGGCTGCCCGATCACAAGATCATCCGCATTCCGACCAAGGACAATTTCTGGGCGATGGGCGAGAACGGGCCGTGCGGTCCGTGCTCCGAAATCTTCTACGATCACGGCGACCATATCTATGGCGGCCCTCCCGGCAGCCCGGAGGAGGATGGCGATCGATTCGTCGAGATCTGGAACCTGGTCTTCATGCAGTTCGAGCAGGAAGCCAATGAGATCGTCGGCGAACTGCCCAAGAAGTCGATCGACACCGGCATGGGGCTGGAGCGTATCGCCGCCGTCCTGCAGGGCGTCCACGACAATTACGACACTGACACCTTCAAGGCGCTGATCGCGGCATCCTGCGAACTGACCCAAACCAAGGCCGAAGACGGCCAAAAGGCGTCGCACCGCGTCATCGCCGACCATCTGCGCTCGGCCGGGTTCCTGGTGGCGGACGGCGTGCTGCCTGCGAACGAAGGCCGTGGCTATGTGCTTCGCCGCATCATGCGCCGCGCGATGCGGCATGCGCATCTGCTGGGTGCCAAGGAGCCGTTGATGCACCGGCTGGTCCCGGCGCTGGTCGCCGAGATGGGGGCGGCCTATCCCGAACTGGTTCGCGCGCAACCTTTGATCGAAGCCACGTTGAAGCAGGAAGAGACCCGCTTCCGCCAGACGCTCGACAAGGGGTTGAAGCTGCTCGACGAAGCGACGGCGGGCATGGCGCCGGGCGCGACGCTGGCGGGCGAGACGGCGTTCAAACTCTACGACACCTATGGCTTCCCATATGACCTGACCGAGGATGCGCTGCGCGCGCAGAACCTGTCGGTCGACCGCGCGGGCTTCGACGCCGCCATGGCCGAGCAGAAGCGCGCCGCACGCGCCGCCTGGAAGGGCTCGGGTGCGAAGGCGTCGGATGATGTGTGGTTCGACATCGCCGAGGAAACCGGTTCGACCGAGTTTCTGGGCTATGCCTCCGATACGGGCGAGGGCGAGGTGCTGGCGCTGGTCAAGGACGGCGCGCGGGTGGACAGCGCCACTGCGGGGGAGAGCGTGGCGATCATCGTCAACCAGACGCCCTTCTATGGCGAGAGCGGCGGCCAGGTCGGCGACAGCGGCACCATTTCCAGCGATACGGGTCTGAAGGCGGTCGTCACCGACACCTCCAAGCAGCTCGGTCGCGTGTTCGTGCACAATGCCGAAATCCAGGAAGGCGGCATCAAGGTCGGCGACAGCGTGAAGCTGGCGATCGACACCACCCGCCGCGCCGCGATCCGCGCCAACCACTCGGCGACGCACCTGCTGCACGAGGCGCTCCGCCAGCGGCTGGGCACCCATGTCGCGCAGAAGGGCTCGCTGGTCGCCCCCGAACGCCTGCGCTTCGACTTCTCGCAGCCGGTGGGCATGACCGCCGACGACATCGCCGAGGTCGAGACACGCGTGAACGAGCAGGTACGCGGCAACGGTCCGGTCGTCACCCGTCTGATGACGCCCGACGAAGCGATCGAAATGGGTGCGATGGCGCTCTTCGGCGAGAAGTATGGCGACGAGGTTCGCGTCGTGTCGATGGGCGAGGATGCCGACGGCACCTACTCCCTCGAACTCTGCGGCGGCACGCATGTGAACGCGCTGGGCGAGATCGGCGTGTTCAAGATCGTGTCGGAAGGCGCGGTGTCGAGCGGTGTTCGCCGTGTCGAGGCGCTGACCGGCGAGGGCGCGCGTTCGTATCTGTCGCACCGCGACGACATGCTGAAGGCGGCCGCCGCGACGCTGAAGACCACGCCCGACGAGGTGCCCGCGCGCATCGCCGCGCTGGTCGAGGATCGCCGCCGTCTGGAGCGTGAACTCGCCGAGGCCAAGAAGGCGCTGGCCATGGGCGGCGGGGCCGGTGGCGCGGCCGCTGGGCCGGAGCAGATCGGCGACGTGGCGTTCATCGGCCAAGTGCTCGACGGTTTCGAGGCCAAGGGGCTGCGCGGCGCGGTGGACGATGCCAAGCAGCGTCTGGGCGGATCGGGCGTCGCGGTGATGGTCGCGGTGAATGACGGCCGCGCCTCGGTCGCGGTCGGCGTCACCGACGATCTGACCGCCAAGCACAATGCGGTCGACCTGCTGCGCAAGGCGGTGGCGGCACTGGGCGGGCAGGGCG